>CAZUKP010000046.1:0-24526 GCA_964620915.1 uncultured Hyphomicrobium sp.
ACTCCCGACCCCCAGATTCGTAGTCTGGTGCTCTATCCAGCTGAGCTACCGGTGCATTTTCCGCGATGGATGGGCCTCGCGAGGGGCCTCTTGGCCCGGGCCCGAAACAGGGCGGCCAGAGCCCGCCACTACTAATCGCTTGGGCGTGGCCGCGCAAGAGGCTAGGCCCACAGCCTCGCCAGGCCTCAATGCGCGCCGCGATCGGGGATTTCAAAGCGGAAAGCTGCGCCCTTTTCGGTGTCCAACAGCTCGATGTGGCCGCCGTGAACGCCGACAATCTCGGACGCGATCGCGAGCCCTAGGCCCGTGCCGCCTTTGCGCTGCGAACCGATGAACGCCTCGAACAAATGCTCGCGCGCCTTCGGCGGCACGCCGGGGCCGTTGTCGCGCACTTCGACAAGGACGCGCCGCCCATCGCGCCATGCCTTGACGCAAATCTCGCCGTCCTTGGCGCCGCCCTTCTGTCCCTCGATCGCATCGACGGCATTGCGCACGAGGTTGCTGACGATGCGGAAGAGATGCTCGCGGTCGGCATCGATGCGCAGGTTTTCGTCGATATCGATGTCCCAATCGATGCTGCCTTCGCGCGGCAGACCCAGCGCATCGCCCACTTCTTCGACAAGCGGTCTCAGACGCATTAATTCGCGCCGCGGTGCGGCTTCCTCGGCCCGTCCGAAACGCAAGGTGTCGTTGCAGAAGTTGATGGCGCGATCGAGCGAAGCAATCAGCTTGGGCGCAAAGCGTTGAACGGTCGGATCGGGTATCGCCGTCAAGCGGTCCGACAATAGCTGAGCGTTCGCCAACATGCCCCGCAGGTCGTGATTGATCTTGCTGACCGCGAGGCCGAGTTGAGCAAGGCGCGTCTTTTGCAGCAGAACGCCTGAGAGCTGGCGCTGCATCTCGGCCAGCTCGCGTTCGGCCGTGCCGATCTCATCCTGCCGGCCCGACGGGACGATGATGAGGCTGGGATCTTCCGGGTCCTGGCGGAAGCGAACCATGTTGTGGGTGATGTGCAGCATCGGCCGCACGAGCAGCAAGCTCAGCGCGAAATAGACGAGCGCCGCGGTGACCAACGATATGACGACGGAGACGGCGAGAATGTTCATCGCGTATGCCGTCATCGCCGCCTTCAACGGCGCCTCGGGCATGACGATCTCAACGAGATCGAACGGATCATTGCCGATACTGCCGAGCACTCTGATCGTGCGTCCTTCCGGTGCGAAGAACACCGCGATCGCATCGCCTATCTGCTCAAGGCTCAATGCCAGACGGCCGAAAAAACCTTCAGGCTCCTGGCGTAAATCGAAGTGAGCGTCGATCGTCATCTGCGGATCAACGGGGAGCACAAGGCGGCGCACGCCCCGGCGTACGGACGCGATGGCTTTGACCTGCGCGGTGCGCAGCATCTCGGTTCGCAGACCCGATGGCACATCGCCGCCGGGGAAACCTTCGGCGGCCAATGTGGCAAGCTGGGCAGCCGTCAGCCGCTCGTTGAGCCAGCTGATGCGATAGTCAGAGACCGAGGGCAGAAAGATCAGGACTTCGGCCAGCATGACAAAGGCCGCTGTCAGCAACAGCAGCTTTGCGGGCAAGCCGAGATTGCGCCAGCCCCGCCGGGGTGCACCCACCCACTCTCTCAGTCTCGGGTGAGTTTTTGCCGCCTCCGGTGGTGCGTGTCGCTGTTCTTCTTTGTTGTCCTTGAGCACGCGTCTCCTCTCGATATGGAGAGACCCTACCCGAGCTTTGCAAGAAATCCGATAATCTTGCGTACAATCGGAGATGTAGGTGCTGTCGCATAGTAGCGGTAGGCGGCCCGTTTGTTTATCTCGCCGAGCGTGGGGTAGGGCGAAATCCAGCCGGTCATGGCCTTAATATTCATTTTCTGGGAGATCGCCAGCGACCACATTTGGATGAGTTCGCCGGCCTCGGCGCCCACGATCGTCGCCCCCAAAATCCGGCCTTTCTTGTCGGTCACGACCTTGACATGGCCGACGGTTTCCCGCGTCGCTTGGGCGCGGTCGTTCTCGTGGTAGGGCCACCGCAGAACGTTGATCTTGCCCGCCTTCTTCTTTGCATCCGCCTCAGAGAGGCCGACATGGGCCAGCTCGGGATCGGTAAACGTGCACCAGGGGATGATGGCGGTGTCGACCTTGGCGGGAAGGCGGAACAAGGCGCGGCGGATGACGATGCCGGCGTGGTAGTTGGCGACGTGCGTGAACTGCAGGCCGCCGATCACGTCTCCGATTGCAAATACACGACGGTTCGATGTCCTCAGCCCTGAATCGACTTTGATCCCTCTTTTGTCATAACGAATGCCGGCGGCTTCCAGTCCCATGTCCGAGGTATTCGGCTTGCGCCCGACCGCGAGCAAGAGGTGGCTTCCCTCATAGACCTCCTGTTGATCGCCGAAAGCGACCTGAACGCGAACACGGCCCAGACCGCCTTCAACCTGTTCCACCTTCGCGCCTTCGTGAATGTTCACGCCTTCGGCCGTGAGGCGCTCCAATACGATCTTGGAAAGCTCAGGATCATCCTTGCCAAGCGCTTTGGCTGCTTCGAAGACCGTCACGCGCGAACCCAGACGATGAAACGCTTGAGCCAATTCGAGGCCGATCGGCCCGCCGCCGATGATGATAAGATTGTGAAGTCGCTCGCGGTTGTCGAAGATGGACTCGTTGGTGAAATAAGGAACGTGCTCGAGGCCGGGGATCGGCGGAACGAGCGGAGTCGATCCGGTCGCAACGACAAAACGGCGGGCCTTGATCCGGTATTCACCGGCAACGACGGTGGATTTGTCGACGAAACGGGCTGCCGCCAAGATGACGCGCACGCCCAGACCAGTGAAGCGTTCCACTGAATCGTTGGGCTCAATGGCCCCGATGACAGACTTCACGTGATCATGCACGGCGACCGGGTCAACTTGCGGATCGACTGCGGCGACACCGAAGGCTGAGGACGTCCGCATGATGTGCGCGCGCTTTGCCGAGGCAATCAGAGCCTTTGAAGGCACGCACCCATAGTTGAGGCAGTCGCCTCCCATCTTGTGGCGCTCGATCAGGACGACACTGCGCCCGAAGGCGGCAGCGGCGGCGGCAACCGAAAGGCCGCCCGAACCCGCACCGATGACACAGATGTCGGCTGAGATTTTTTCGAAATCTGCGCCCGACTCTGCGGTTTGTGCATTTGCTTGCGGGTTATTGGCTTGCATTACGCTTGCTCCACCATTTGTAGGCCACGGGAATGAGGGCAACGATACCAAGAAGCGCAAAACCTATGAGAAGTTCCTTGGTGACGAGTGCGCTGGTGTCGATCGTGTAGGGGCAGGCCGTTTCCGGGTCGACAGGGTTCTTGGCAAGGCAATCTGCATGGATCTGGTTTTGTGCCTCTATCACGCTGCCAAACCCCGCACCCGCAACTGAGAACGCAAGGGTACCCGGAATGATACCAATCGCCGTGCCGATAACGTAGGTGCGCAAAGGCACGCCGAGCAAGGCAGGTGCGAGATTGACGAGCCAGAAGGGAAAGGCAGGAACGAGGCGCAAGAACAAGAGATAGCTGAGCGCATTCTCTTTAAACCCGTCGCGCAGCTTGCTCAGCCAAGCACCCGCCTTGTTGGCAAGCGCCTCACCAAGCGATGACTTCGCAATGAGAAAAATTGCGGTTGCTCCAAGCGTTGCCCCCACGACGGTTGCAACAGCACCAGCGAGCCATCCAAATAAAAGTCCACCGGTGACCGTCAGCACCAGACCACCCGGCAGCGAGAGCGCTACCATGACCACATAGACAAGCATGTAGATAACGAGGGCGACGACGAAGTGAGCTGCAATGAACTCTCGAAGCAGCTCATAGTTGGTGCCGATCGTTTCAAATGACAGGTACTTGTGCCACCCCATGGCAAAGGCCAGAGCCATCGCCGCCAAAATCACCAGAAGCGGACCCCAGCGCCGTAGCGCAGCGTAAGGGGAGCTCTTGCGCGCCGGATTGTCGCGCTCGTTCGATTCAGATGTCATTAGCATTGCTCCACGGCCGCTCTGGGCGAAGATTTCTCGAAATTGGCCGCACTCAGGCGGCGTCGATGGTGGCATCCGACGGCGTTGCGTTTCCTTCAATGCGAAGTTGCGTACCAATCAATGCCTTAGAGGCCTGGAAAGCAAGGATCTGCATTGCCGTCTTCCTATGGTTCGCCGCACGGGATACATCTCCCGAACGACAGATTTGCCGGTGACTTCAGCTCGTTGACTTGGCTGAAGCCACCCCGTATAAGCGCCGGAAATCCCCAGAAGATGGGCTCGTTTCCGACGAATGCCGTGCCGCTCGACAATGGCCTATTCGCGGCAGGCAATGGAGTTGTAACGTGAAGCGCACATATCAACCGAGCCGGCTCGTCCGTAAGCGCCGTCATGGTTTCCGCAAGCGGATGCTGACTAAGGGCGGTATTCGGGTTCTGGCACGCCGGCGCGCCAAGGGCCGCAAGCGGCTGTCGGCCTAAAGAGTGTTCGCACCTCAGGTCTGCGATCCCGGACCATGGCAGAGCACGGCCGGCCATGAGCTGGAACTTCGCGCCTTGGCATTCGAAACTCTCAAAAAGCGCGGCGAATTTCTGCGGATCAAAGGCGGGCAGCGTTGGGCCACACCCGCCTTCGTGTTGGAAACCCGGCCGCGCGCTGCCACTGAGCGCAACGGCCAATCCCCTCGCTTTGGCTTCACGATCACCAAAAAGATCGGTAATGCCGTTACGCGCAATCGCGTTCGCCGGCGCTTTCGCGCACTCGTTACGGCGATTGGGCCCGAAAAAGCGCGGCCAGGCTACGACTATGTGATAATCGCGCGCTCAGGTGCGACCGAACGCTCCTATCAGGATCTCCGCGCAGACCTTGAACAGGCGCTCAATCGCGTGCATCAACCCAGATCGCGCGCGCGTCGAAGCAAAGTACCCGGATAAGTTTCGGGTTTGAGAAGCATGCGCAACGCTGTATTGCCCATGTCTGGACGGCCAGTGCGGAAAGACGTGCCTTCTCGTTGCTGCTCGAATGAGCGCAGCAAAGGCGCGACCAAGGTGGGATACGAGGACGGCATCAAGCCGAAGCATTGAATGCAATCGGAAGACCCAAACCAACAAAGAAACCTCATGCTCGCCGTCGCGCTGTCCTTGGCGGTGCTCCTTGGCTGGCAACTTTTCTATGCCGGGCCGAAGGTCAAAGAGGAACAGGCTCGCCAGCCCGCGCAGCAAGAACAGTCGCAAACCGCTGCGCCGAAGTCGGATGGTGTACCCGCGGCACCGGTTTCTACGCCTGAAGCTTCCGCGCCCGGAATTGCGCCACCCACTGCGACCGCGACGCGCGACAGTGCGATTGCCGACTCGCCCAGGCTTCAAATCAAGTCGCCATCGCTTGAAGGCTCCATCGCGCTCAAGAGCGGGCGCATCGATGATCTCAAGCTGATCCGATATCACGAGACCACCGACCCGAAGAGCCCGTACGTCACGTTGTTCTCGCCGGCAAATTCTCCGCACCCTTATTTCGCGGAATACGGCTGGGTCGATCAGGGCAAGTCAGGCCAGAAGCTGCCAGACCGCGACACAGTCTGGACCGCCGAGGGTGAGGACCCGCTCACGCCATCGACTCCTGTTACGCTGACCTGGGACAATGGCCAGGGTCTTGTCTTCCGCAGAACGATTTCCGTTGATGACGACTACATGTTCGGCGTCGTCGACGAGGTCGAGAATCGCTCTGGCACGGCCGTGACGCTTCTGCCGTATGCGCGCATCCATCGCTATGGCACGCCGAAGATCCAGGGTTATTGGATCCTGCATGAGGGTCTGATCGGCGTGATGGGCGAAGACGGCCTGATTGAGATCGACTATAGCGATGCCATCGATGAAGGCGGCCAAAAGCAAGTCTTCAAGAACATCACCGGCGGCTGGCTCGGCATCACTGACAAATACTGGGCCGCAACTGTCATTCCCAGTCAAACGACGCCGTTCCGCGCCACGTTTTCAGGCAACGAGGGCACCGGCACCGGCGACAAGGCATCCTATCAAACCGACTACCTGGGCGCCGCTGTCGCAATCCCGCCCGGTGACAAGAAGTCCGTCATTGGAAACCTTTTTGCAGGTGCCAAACAGGCCTCAATTCTCCAGCGCTACCAGGAAGACCTTGGCATCAAGCAATTCGATCTCCTGATCGACTGGGGTTGGTTCTTCTTCATCACGAAGCCGCTCTTCTACCTGCTGGAAGCCATCAACGCCGTGGTTCACAACTTCGGCGTCTCCATTCTCATTCTGACGGTTCTTGTGCGGCTTGCGTTCTTCCCGCTCGCCAACAAGCAGTTTGCTTCGATGGCGAAGATGAAAAAGCTCCAGCCGCAGATGGAGCAACTCCGCGAGCGCTACAAAGACGACAAGGTCCGCCAGCAACAAGCGTTGATGGAGCTGTACAAGAAGGAGAAGGTGAACCCGATCGCCGGCTGCTTGCCGATCCTCTTGCAGTTGCCCGTGTTCTTCGCGCTCTACAAAGTGCTGTTCGTTACCATCGACATGCGGCACGCGCCGTTCTTCGGCTGGATTCAGGACCTCTCGGCGCCCGATCCGACGTCGCTCTTCAACTTGTTTGGGCTTCTGCCGTATTCCGTCCCGGAGTTCCTGCACATCGGCGTTTGGCCGCTGCTGATGGGTATTACGATGTGGCTGCAAATGCAGCTGAACCCGAAGCAGCCCGACCCCGTTCAGCAACAGATCTTCAACTGGATGCCGTTGCTGTTCACGTTTTTGCTGGCGAAGTTCCCGGCTGGGCTCGTCATATACTGGGCATGGAGTAATACGCTGTCACTGACACAGCAGTACTACATCATGAGAAAGCACGGCGCCGATATCCATCTCATGGCCAACATTAAGCAGACGTTCCGACCCGTGGCCTCGCTTTTCAATCACGTCAGAGGCCTCATTGGCGGGGGCACACCGGACGCATCGCCCACCGAGACGTCGGAAGCAGGCACCGCAAAGAACGCAGAAAAGACTTCGGAAAAGGCACAGCCAAGCAACAAGGGCGCTGGGAAAAAGAAGCCGAAGCCGGAGGCCGACGCTAGTCCGGGCTCCTAAGCGCAACGACCGCTATACGAGAAGTGCAGCTGACCAATGGCCGAGCCTGACAATTCGATGCTCGACGCCGGCAAGCAGCTATTTGCGCGGCCTTGGGGCTTTCTGAAGAGCGCGCCCAGCCTCGAATTCTTGCCGCCGGCCGATCGTGTCGAGATCGCTTTCGCCGGGCGCTCAAACGTCGGCAAGTCGAGCCTGCTCAACGCACTTGTCGGCCAAAACAATCTCGCGCGTACCTCTAATACCCCTGGGCGAACGCAAGAGCTCAACTTCTTCCTTACGCAGGGTGTGCCGTTCTACCTTGTCGACATGCCCGGCTATGGCTTCGCCAAAGCGCCTAAGCACAAAGTGGAGGCGTGGACGCAGCTCATTACGGCCTATCTCAGCGGACGCGCAACGCTCGCGCGCGTCTTTTTGCTGATCGATTCCCGTCATGGCCTGAAGCCGCCGGACCTTCAAGTGATGGAGATGCTGGACCAGGCGGCTGTCTCCTATCAACTCGTTCTCACTAAGATCGACAAGATCAACCACTCTGCGTTGGCAGAGGTCGCGCAAGCGACACTCAAAGCTCTGCAGAAACATCCCGCCGCTTATCCGGAACTGCTTGTTACATCTTCAGAGAAAGGCACAGGGATGGAAGAGCTGCGCGCCGCGATTGCGACGATTCTCGCTGAGCGCGCGTGAGCTTGGTCACTCTCGGATAAAGGAATGCACGGCTAGCCCGACGTCAGGCTCGTAAGTGCTGTCCTGCCGACCTCGAAGATCCCCTCGCCGAACCGCGCCATCAGACCGCCGACGATGGCGGCCACGGCCCAACCCGCCCAGCGAGTAGCTGACTTCGCGTAGTTCGTCTTCACGCGAACCGTAATGATTTGGTCGGGCAGCGCCGTTTCCGCCGCAAGACCATCCGCACTGACTGTGCGCGCGGATATGATGAGCAGGAGCCGCTTGCGACCCCTCTCGCGCGGCGTGACGTTCCAGCGCCAGCTCGCAAAATCGTCGGATGACAGCAATAGAGTTTTTTCGATCCATTGCGTTTCCGGCGAGGCCGTCTCGATGAAGAAACCGCCGTCGGGTGCACGCAACCTCACCGACATGGCTTTGGTGACCGTTACCTCATGTTTGTAGGCCGCCCCGCCGCCCTGAAGGCCCTCGGCCAGCGCCTTCACATCGCTTCTGGCAATGCGGACCTCGGTGAGGACGGGCACATCCACGCGCATCGACCGCGGAATGTTTTCCACGAGCTGACCGATGTCGGTCCGCGGGGCTGGCCGCAAGGTCGACCGCGAAGACGAAGGCGGTGGCGGTCCGGGTATCGTGCGTGGCGGCAAGCCCAGATTGTTGGCAACCGCCTCCGGCGATGGGGTTCTGCCCGGTGCGCCGGGACTTGGCGACGGCCCGGAAGACACTTCGTCCATCTCCGGCCAGGGCGCCAGTGGTGGCGGTCCCGGACGAGCCGATTGAGACGGGGGTGCACCGGGCGGTGGCGGTGGCATAGACGGGGGCAACCGCGTGGGGATCGGTCTGGCACCACCCCCTGCGGCGCCCGGAGGTGGCGTCCACGACCCCGGCGCGGCCTGCTTTGAGGGAATCGGCGGTGGTGCGGAACCGGCCGGTCCTACCGGCGCCTTGGGTTGTGGAGGGGCGGATTTCGTCTCGGGTGTCGGCTGCGGAGGCTTTGATTCCACAGGCGGGGAAGGGCGGTTCTCCTTTAGGGGTCCCTTGTCCTCTTCCGTAAAGCCTACTTCACTCGCATTTTCCGGTTGGGCCGGCTGCCGCGCTGGTGATGGCCGAGAAACCAGAATTGAAGCGTCCTTGACTGGCCGCTTTGGCTCAACGCGCTTTTGCACCGGCTCTGCCGGCTTGGCGACAGTCGATGGCGCGCCAATCTGGTCACCCTTGATATTGCGCAGAGTCGGCGCGGCCCGTGTCTGAACCCGTTGGCGCGCACTGGCCAGGATATCGTCCGCGCTTGCGGACCCAGGCTGGCCGCTCGGTGCCGCTACTGCGCCACGCTGAAGCGCACGGATTGCATCCTCAAAGGTCAGGCCTTGAGCCCGCAACATATGGGCAGCCGCGCTCTTCCCATCACCCACGATGGCCGCGAGGACGATCGCACCATTGATCTCTCGACGCTTGCCACCTTTGGCTGCCGCGTCCGCGGCCTCCAGGATGCGCCGCAAGTCCGCCGATATCACAGGTGCTGTGCCCGGGTCCTGAGGGGCCCGCTCCTCCAGGCGCCCGAGATAGCCCGAAACATCGGTTCTGAGCCGCGCAACGTCGACGTTACTTGCAGCCAAAACCAGTCCGGCATCCTCGTCTTCACACAGCGCCAACAGCATGTGCTCCAGCGCCACGCTGGCGTGGGCCTGGGCGCGCGCATACTCGGCAGCGCGAGAGAGCGCCTGCTCGAGGTTTGACGACATGGCAATGCGGCTCAAGTCGTCGGCAATCATGGATGGCGGTCTCCCTGGCGGTTTGCCCTACTGGAAACTGAAGTTAACTGATCGCCAGCGTGATGGCACGTATACGAATAGCCACGGCCCACCCGCTATCACCCGATTGTGGGGGAAATCCGTTGTGGTCTCGGTGCTTGGCGATAAAAGTGCTGGCCTTCGGTTGTCACGGCATCCTATCTGAGGCATGTCGCACAGGCCGCCCCGACGAGCAAATACGCAGGCGAGTAGAAATGAACAAGCAATCCGAGGTGTCGGCTGAACGGCCTGCTTCTGCAGTCAAGCCCGAGCACTCTCCCCACATCCAAGCACGCATACTCGCCGAGGCTTTGCCACACTTGATTCGCTATGACGACCAGACCGTCGTCATCAAGTTTGGCGGCCACGCCATGGGTGATGAAGCGCTGTCTGAGGCGTTTGCTCAAGACATCGTCTACCTCAAGCAGTCGGGGGTCAACCCGATCGTCGTGCATGGGGGCGGACCGCAGATCGCTTCGATGCTCAAGAAGCTGCAGATCAACTCCGACTTCGTGCAAGGTCTGCGCGTCACCGACAAACCGACCGTCGAAGTCGTAGAGATGGTCTTGGCGGGCGCAATCAACAAAGAGATCGTCTCGGCGATAAATCGGCAGGGTGGCAAAGCCGTTGGTATCTGCGGCAAGGACGCCAACTTGATGGTGGCCAAGAAGATCACCGAGCTGCCCGATCCGGAATCGAATCTGATGAAGGCAGTTGATATCGGCTACGTCGGTGATCCCATCGAGGTGAACCCGCACATCGTCGATGTCATCTCTCAATCCGATCTAATTCCGGTGATCGCGCCGATCGGCATCGGCCGGGGTGGCGAAACACTCAACATAAACGCAGATACGTTTGCGAGTGCCCTCGCGGCCCGCATGAAGGCGAAACGCCTTTTGCTTCTAACCGATGTGGCTGGTGTTCTCGACCCGCAAAAACAGCTCATTGAGCAGCTCACGACCGACGAAGCGCGCGCGCTCATCAAGAAGGGCGTCATCACCGGAGGGATGATTCCCAAGGTCGAAGGGTGTATCGAAGTCGTCGAGGCCGGCGTCGAGGCTGTCGTCATCATCGACGGCCGCGTACCCCACTGCGTGCTGCTTGAACTATTCACCGCACACGGTGTTGGCACCCTCGTTGGTCGCCCGGGGAAGAAATCGCAGACTGAGGCAAGATGATTGCTCGCCCAGACTTGTCGGCCTGTTTGAATTCAAAGGACCAAGCTTCGGCGCCCGCAAGCGAAGGTGGCGTGGAGCGCGATTTCAAGAAGACATGCGTCTGGATCTTCGACCTCGACAACACGCTCTATCCGGCAAGCTGCAATCTGTTTGCCGAGGTCGATTTGCGGATGGGCACATATATTTCAAAGCAGCTCGGCGTGCCTTACGCGTATGCGCGGCATCTGCAGAAGAGCTACTATCATCAGTTCGGCACAACGCTGTCGGGTCTGATGCAGGTCCACAAGTTGGATCCGAAGCCTTTCCTCGACTACGTGCACGACATCGATCTTTCCGTTCTTCCCGAGTTGCCGGAACTTGCTGCCGCACTCGATGCTCTGCCCGGACGCAAGCTGATCTATACGAACGGCTCACACGGCCACGCGGAACGAGTTGCCGAGAAGCTTGGCATCCTCCACCATTTCGAAGACATCTGCGATATCACCGCTTGCGAGTTTGTCCCCAAGCCGGATTTGGACGGGTTCAACCGCATGGTGCGCCGGCATGGCGTCGAGCCAACTGACGCAGCCATGTTTGAGGACTTGCCCCACAATCTCGAAGCACCTCACGCCCTGGGCATGACAACCGTGCTTGTGGAGACGGACTACGCGCACCATCCCGCCCTGCCGCAGATCCGCAACTGGAGCGAACTGCCCGAGCACATCCATCACATGACGAAAGATCTATCTGACTTCTTGCAGGCCATCGGCCGCGCGCGAGGCCCAACGGCACGCGCGCTCAAAGAAGAGCGATAGCGGCGAGGAACGCAATTGGTGTGCCGTCAGCGCGTCGGAACTGGTGTCTCACCGCGATAGTCGTAGAAACCGCGCTGCGTCTTGCGGCCAAGCCAACCGGCCTCGACATACTTTACCAAAAGCGGACACGGCCGATACTTGGAGTCGGACAGCCCTTCATAGAGCACCTGCATGACGGAGAGGCAGGTGTCTAAGCCGATGAAGTCGGCAAGCTCAAGCGGCCCCATCGGGTGGTGGGCACCAAGCCGCATGGCTTTGTCGATCGCCTCGACCGTGCCGACGCCCTCGTAGAGCGTGTAGATCGCTTCATTGAGCATCGGCAAAAGGATGCGATTGACGATGAAGGCCGGGAAATCTTCCGATACAGCAACCGACTTGCCCAAGCTCTCAACAAACTTGCGCGTGCCTGCAAACATATCGTCGTCAGTCGCAATGCCGCGAATAAGCTCGACCAGCTCCATCAGCGGCACCGGGTTCATGAAGTGCATGCCGATGAAGTGCTCTGGCCGGTCGGTGGTCGAGGCAAGGCGCGTGATGGAGATAGAGGAGGTATTGGTCGCCAGCAGGGCTCGCTCACTGAGGTACGGACACAGCTCGGCAAAAATCTTGCGCTTGATGGCCTCGTCCTCAGTTGCGGCCTCGATAACGAGATCGCAATCCTTGAATTCGGCGTAGCTCGGCACGTAGCTGATGCGCTTCAAGGCTGGCTTGATATCGCCTTCCTCGATCATTCCCTTCGAGGCTTGGCGCTCCATGTTCTTTGCGATCGACGAGATCGACTCGTCAACGATCTCTTTCTTTAGGTCGCTGAGGCCGACATTGTATCCGCCGAGAGCAATGACGTGCGCAATGCCGGTTCCCATTTGGCCAGCACCGATGACACCGACCTTTTTGATAAGTTGAGCCGGCTTGGTCGCCTGTTTCGGCCGATCTGCCGATTTGACCGCCACGTTCATGACCACAAGTCCTTCTCTACCCAAGCACGGCCATCCATTTGTTAGTGGCCCGCTTTCTCAAGTTCCGCCTCTAGTGCTGGCAACGCCTCAAACAGATCCGCAACAAGTCCGTAATCCGCGACCTGGAATATGGGCGCCTCACCGTCCTTGTTGATTGCCACGATGATCTTGGAATCCTTCATGCCAGCCAGATGCTGGATCGCCCCTGAGATACCCACGGCAACGTAGAGATCAGGCGCGACCACCTTTCCTGTCTGACCGACCTGCATGTCGTTGGGGACGAATCCTGAATCGACGGCAGCGCGCGAGGCACCGATCGCGGCGCCCAGCTTGTCGGCAACAGGTTCCAATAGCTTTTTGAAATTCTCGCCCGATTGGAGGCCACGTCCGCCGGAGATCACGATCTTGGCTGAGGCCAACTCGGGCCGGTCGGACTTGCTCAACTCGGCACCGACGAATTCCGACATGCCGACAGGCTCGGGCGCAGAAATGCTTTCGATTGAAGCGGAGCCGCCCTGCTCGGGATCAGGAAATGCGGAGGTGCGTACCGTGATGACCTTTTTCGCCTCAGGCGACTGCACCGTCTGCACCGCGTTGCCGGCATAGATCGGACGCTCAAATGTGTCGGCCGACACCACGTTGATAATGTCGGAGATCTGCATGACGTCGATGCCGGCGGAAACGCGTGGACAGACGTTCTTTCCGCAGGCCGTCGCCGGTGCGACCAACGCATCATAGCTATCCATCATCGGGACGATCAGTGCCGCCACCTCCTCAGCGAGTTGGTGCGCGAGTTGTGGAGCATCCGCGACAAGGACTTTGCTGACACCGGAAAGCTTGGCCGCCTGCTCCGCTGCAGCCTGACAATTGTGACCCGCGACAAGCGCGTGGATTTCGCCACCAAGCGCCTGGGCGGCGACAAGCGCCTTGCCCGTCGCACTGTTGAGGGCATCATTGGTGTGCTCGCAGAGTAGTAAAACCGCCATCAGAGCACTCCCGCCTCATTCTTTAGTTTGTCGACCAGCTCAGCAACGTCGCCGACCATGATGCCGGCTTTGCGGGTCGGCGGGTCTTTGATGCTCAGCACCTTGAGGCGCGGGGTGATGTCGACTCCATAGTCGTCAGGCTTCTTGGTATCGAGCGGCTTCTTCTTTGCCTTCATGATGTTTGGCAGCGTGGGATACCGGGGCTCGTTTAAGCGCAGGTCGGTGGTGACGATGGCTGGCACCTTCAACTTCACCGTCTCAAGGCCGCCATCGACCTCGCGCGTGACGAGCGCGCTTCCGTCCTCAAGGACAAGCTTCGACGCAAACGTACCTTGCGGCCAGCCAAGCAAGCCCGCGAGCATTTGCCCTGTCTGATTGCAGTCATCATCGATCGCCTGTTTGCCCAGGATCACGAGATCGGGCTTTTCAGCGTCGACAACGGCTTTAAGGAGCTTTGCGACGGCCAGCGGCTCAACGAGCGTACCGTCGGGAGCTTCAATGAGAATCCCGCGATCCGCGCCGATCGCCATCGCGGTGCGAATGGTTTCTTGCGCCTTGGCCGGGCCAATCGAGACCACAATGATCTCCTCGACGCCGCCTTTTTCCTTGAGCCGTACAGCCTCTTCGACAGCAATCTCGTCGAAGGGGTTCATCGACATTTTTACGTTTGCGAGATCAATTCCCGAACCGTCCGGTTTCACCCGAATCTTGACGTTGTAGTCAACAACCCGTTTGACCGGCACCAAGATCTTCATGCCCGTCGGCTCCCCAAGCGCTCTTTGGGTTTGGTCGGTCGAGACCCGGTCGTTGTGCAGCGCGATGAATTGGCGCGCCAGCGCACCGGAAACTCAGTCCCCAAGCCCTTCTATTGTTGTTCGCAAGTGCGAAACGCCAGCCTACGAGGGCGGGCCGACCAAGTCAATTAGGGCTCAAAATAACCGCATCAGCTAGGGTGAAGCGTGTGCAAAATTCCGCTTTTTGCGGCCTCACGGCACCGTGGTGAGCCCTAAACCCTTGTCGAACAAGGGGACCCCAGGTCGCCGCAGAAATAGGATCAAAACTGCACCCGCGATGAGGCCGCCGATATGCGCCCACCAGGCCGTCGGACCGACTTCGGGGACGAAGATCATGACAATCTGGATGGCGATCCACAGCCCGAGCGCCAACCCCGCGGAGATGCGCAACGGAATGATCTTGAAAGCGAGAACCCAGACGCCGACCCGCGGGTGCAACATCAGGTAGGCGGCAATCACACCTGACACGGCCCCGCTCGCGCCGATGAGCGGGAGATCTGAGTCGGGCAACATCCAGGAATGAAACAAGCCGGCAAAGATACCGCACGCGAGGTAGAAGAAGAGGAACTTGATGTGGCCCATCGCGTCTTCGACGTTGTCCCCGAACACCCACAGGAAGAGCATGTTGCCAAGCAGGTGAAAGGCATCAGCGTGAAAAAACATGTAGGTGATCAGCGTCGCGCCTTCGGTGACAGCAAAGTCTTGAGGCGCTGCCGGGCTCGGTGTGGAAAATAGACCGACCTCGAACAGCTCTTTGGGCACGATAGCGAAACTTGCGATCGCGCTTGTCTGGAGTCCACCAACCTCAAGAAGGAAGACAAGGACGTTAATCGCGATCAAGGCGACCGTGACGTACTGAAAGGGAATTGATTTGAGCGTGTTGTCGTCGCGAAGGGGAATAAACAAGTGCTTATCCTGTTGATCTTGAGATTAAAGAACGGCTACCGATTCTGGCCGGGAACCCAAAGGACATCGTTCTTGCCGCGATCATTGGCATAGCGGCTGGCGACAAAGAGGAAATCGGAAAGCCGGTTGATATACTTGAGCGCAGGCGCACTCACCGGCTCGCCAGTCATGCCGGAAAGCTCAACGATCAAGCGTTCCGCGCGACGGCTCACCGTGCGCGCCATGTGAAGAGCAGCAGCGGCTGTCGAGCCACCGGGAAGCACGAATGAGCGCAAAGGCTCAAGCTCGGCGTTCATCTCATCGATTTCGTCTTCCAGGCGTTTCACTTGCGCGTCTACGATCCTCAAGCTTTCGCGTTCTTTGTTGTCGTCACGTTCGGGAACACACAAATCAGCGCCGAGATCGAAGAGATCATTTTGAATGCGCGCAAGCTTTGCATCGAGCCCGACATGACTGAGTCCCAGTAGCGCCCGCGCCATCCCGATGACAGCGTTCGTCTCATCGACCGTGCCATAAGCTGAAATGCGCAAAGCATGCTTGGGAACGCGCTCGCCGCTACCAAGAGCCGTCGTGCCGGCGTCACCGCTCTTTGTGTAGATTTTGTTCAGTACAACCATCTGCAGCCAGGATCCCGTTGATTTGGAGCTGCCAGCATACTGGAAACGCGGCGGCATGAGGCAATGGCCGCAGGTCTCCGCGGCTAAGAGTGAGCAACGTAAACGAAGAGCATGATGATTAGGATTGCGAAAAACTGCAGTCCGACGCGCCACCTCATCAACTTCTGGCTGAGGTTGGGGCTCTTGCCCTGAACGAGGGTCCACAGGCCCATGAGTAGGACAACAAGCACGGCAGCCACCGCTAGGGTGGCCAGATAGTAAAGCACCGCTTGCATTTGGGTTTTGCCTCCGTTTCCACCCTCCAATAGGCCTTTCGGGGTCTGCGGGCAAACCGTAACCAATTCCGGATGCTGGCCCGTTTTGGCCCTTGCCCGGGCCCTGCTTCAATCACATCTAAAGGCGCAGTGCGAAACCGAATGACAAGGGATTTGCGCCATAATTGCCGTAATTCTCGCCTCAGATTGGGCGTGAGGGTTCGCCGAATCGGGCTTTTTGGCGATGCTGGCGGCGGCAAAATTCTCAATTGTCGTGCCGCGGAAATGATGGGAATCAACGCCTGTGAGTTTGGCGAAACATGAAGGACTAGCGCGGCCTCGTCGTGTCGGTGCGCTTACCAGCGTTGTTCTCGCCCTGGTCTTGGCGGCTCCGCAAAGCGTGATCGCACAGGCGCCGCAGTCGCCAGACACGGCCAAGAAGGAGCTCGAAAACCGCCGCAACGAGCTGGAAAGCGTCCAGGAGCGCACCAAGACCCTCGAGTCCGACGTCGATTCCATCGCGAAGGAACGCGAACGTCTCAACGCCAAGCTGGTTTCCACGGCCGACCTTATCAAGAGAAGCGAGGCAGAGCTCACTGCGATCGAGACGCGCTTAGAGGATCTCAAGAGCCAGGAGCGTGGACTTCGCGCCACGTTAAGCCTGCGCCACGGCGAGATTTCAAAGCTTCTGTCCGCGCTTCAACGCATGGGGCGAAATCCTCCACCCGCCTTGATCACCCAGCGCGAGGACGCACTCAAAATGGTGCGCAGCGCGATGATGCTCGCCGCTGCATTTCCGGATTTGAAGAACCAGGCACTTGCATTGAGCGGGCGGCTCACCGAACTCGTGCGTGTGATGAACGAGATCGAAACGCAGCGAACGGAACTCAAGACCGAGATGGTGCGGTTAACGGACGCGCGCACGCGACTTTCAGGTCTCATGGAGGAGAAAAAGGTTTCACTTGAACAGCGCCAGTCCGAACTCAAGCGGATGCGTCGCGCTGCGGCCGATATTTCTGAAAGCGTTACCGATCTAAATGAGTTGATCGCCAAGCTCGACACGGCCGTGAAAAAGAATACCGGTCTTGGGGCCTACGACAAGGAAACCAACCGGCAAACCGCCGCGGCCGATAAGTCATCTCCGAGTGCAACGGATGCAGAGGTGGCAATAAATCCGGCCGACAAGGCTGAAGGCTCGGTCAAGGTCGCGGCCCTGCCGATTCCCCCCAAACCTCCAGGCGTTGTCGAGCTTGCGCCCGGTGCAGGCCTGATGCCGGGCAGTCCAGGGCGCATTAAGCCTGCCATTCCGTTCGCCATGGCCAAGGCGCGCTTGCCCCTTCCCGCGCAAGGCAGCCGAGTCCTCGCATTCGGGGAAAAAACCCAATTTGGGGGTGAGTCGAAGGGAATTGTGCTCGAAACTCGCCAAGGCGCCCAGGTTACGTCACCTTGTGATGGATGGATTGTTTACGCTGGCGAGTTTCGCAGCTACGGCCAGCTCTTGATAATTAACGCAGGCGGTGGATATCATGTGTTGCTTGCGGGCTTGTCACAGATTGACGTACAACCAGGCCAGTTTGTTCTCGCTGCAGAACCCGTCGGCACGATGAGCGGTTGGCCACAAAGGCTTGAAACCACATCTGAGAAGAGTGCTCCCGTCCTTTACGTCGAGTTTCGCAAGGATGGGAGACCAATCGACCCCGGCCCATGGTGGGCCACACGCCTTCAGAAGGTACAAGGATAATGCGCAAGACGGAATTCGCATTTTGGACGTTCCTGCTGATGACCGGACTTGCCGGCGCGACGACGCTGCTAAACGTCACGCGAACGTACTCGGCGACTTCACCCAATTCAGAGCTTTACCGACAGCTTGACCTGTTCGGCGACGTTCTTGAGCGGGTGCGCTCCGATTATGTCGAGAAGCCTGACGATACAATGCTGATCGAATCAGCGATCAACGGCATGTTGTCGGCGCTCGATCCTCATTCCTCGTACCTTAGCCCCAAGCACTATCGCGATATGCAGGTGCAAACGCGCGGTGAATTTGGCGGCCTGGGCATCGAAGTGACCATGGAAAATGGCGTCGTGAAGGTTGTGTCCCCGATTGATGACACACCGGCGGCCAAAGCTGGATTGCAGGCCAACGACCTCATCACCCATCTCGACAATGAACAGATCGTCGGTCTCACCCTCGAGCAGGCCGTTGAAAAGATGCGCGGTCCTGTCAACACGCCGATCACCTTGACGATCGTGCGCAAGGACGCTGAGGAACCCTTCGACGTTAAGGTCGTCCGCGACATCATTCGGATCAACGCCGTGAAGTCGCGCACTGAGGACGATGTTGCCTACGTCAAGGTGACCACGTTCAACGAGCAGACACACGCGAACCTGGTCAAGACGATCGAAAAGATGAAGAAATCGATCGGCAAGGATATCAAGGGCTACGTTATCGATCTGCGCAACAATCCTGGCGGTCTCCTCGATCAGGCGATCGCGGTTTCCGATGACTTCCTGGAGCGCGGCGCCGTGGTGCTGACCAAGGGCCGCAACAACGAGGAAACGCAGAGAGCGCAAGCCCATACCGGCGATATCACCGATGGAAAGAAGATCGTCGTCCTAATCAATGGGGGATCGGCTTCCGCCTCCGAGATCGTCGCGGGCGCACTCCAAGACCATAAGCGGGCAACCGTGATTGGCACGCGTTCCTTCGGCAAGGGCTCGGTGCAGACCATCATCCCGTTGGGGGCAAACGGTGCCATCCGCCTGACAACGGCGCGCTACTACACGCCCTCAAACCGGTCCATCCAGGCGAAGGGAATCGATCCCGACATCCTCATCGAGCAGGAACTGCCTGAGGAATTGAAGAAAAAGGCCGAGGCCGCCGCCAAGGCGCGCGGCGAGGCGAGCCTGCGCGGTCATCTCAGGAACCCCGAGACAGGCGAAGAAGAGAAGGAAACCTCAGGTTCCTCCGCTTACGTGCCCCCGGAGCCCGAGAAGGATACTCAGCTTCAGTACGCACTCTCGTTCTTGCGTGGCACTGCAACGGATGCAAAGACAGCCGACACGTCTCTGGGCACCGCAACTGACGCGGACGAGGACAAGGTCAAGAACTAGAGTTCGATCGGCCGAGCTGCCGGAACTCGTTTCGGCGGCGTCACAAGTCTAGCATTGAGCAAATGAGATTGGGCGCCCCAAGGGGCGCCCAATTGTTATCTTGAACTTTCCTGACCGAACCTTAGACCATCGCCGCTAGTTGCCGGTATCACCAAGAGCCACCCCGTGAACAAGAAGAACATTGACCCGAGCACGCTCGCCTACCGCCCCTGCGTCGGCATCATGGTCATCAATGCCGAAGGCCTCGTGTGGGCCGGCCAGCGCGCTGAGGCGCCCGGCGATTCCGAGGGGGCCGGTGCCTGGTGGCAGATGCCCCAAGGCGGGATCGACAAGGGCGAAGAGCCTGCTGCGGCTGCCCTGCGCGAACTCGAAGAAGAAACGAATATCACGAGCGCCACGATCATTGCCGAAACGCCTGGATGGCTCAGCTACGACCTGCCGCCCGACCTCGTCGGAAAGGCCTGGCGCGGCAAATATCGCGGGCAAAAACAGAAGTGGTTCGCCGCTCGCTTCACCGGTCCTGACAGCGAAATCAACATTACGCCTGACGAAGACCACAAGATCGAATTTGCCGCGTGGCGCTGGGTCCCGGCTTCGGAACTGGTCGACCTCGTCGTGCCGTTCAAGCAGGACGTCTATCGCCAAGTGCTGCAGGAATTCGCACCGCTCGTGAAACCGGCAGCAACCGGCTAGCACACCAACGGCATACCAAACCTATCTGGCTCTATGAGGGTGGTTGGCAACCTACGCGGCCTGAAGTTGCAGGCGCTTGAGCTGATCGATGAGCCGTTCAGCCATCATTGTCGAATTGTCGTCCTTGGCGGCGGCAAGCTCCGCCTCGGCGTCCTTCAGCTCGGAGGCAATCGCCGCAGCATCGAGGTCCTCAACAGCGACCGCCGTCTGCGCCAGGATGATCAGGCTCTCAGGCTCGGCTTCGGCGACGCCTTTCTTTACGAAGACCCGACGACTGCCATCCGTAAGCGTGACTTCAAGAATGCCCGGCCGCAGCGTCGAAACGACAGGGGCGTGCCCTGCCAGAACGGCAAAATCACCTTCCGCGCCAGGAACGACGGCCTGCTCGGCCTCGCCGGACAGCAACAACCTCTCAGGCGTGACCAGCGCGAAGTTGAACGTTCCTGCCATTTTCCTGCGTCCTCAATCCCGCATAGCCGCAAGAGCGGCTGCATACTCTTCACGCGCCGCGCACGGCGCAAAAACTAAGCTCCGTTGTCGGCGCCGTTCTCCCCGCCGTTCACGGACCGAATATCTTCCACCGATTGCAGTTTCGTCCCGCAGAAGGGGCAAAACAACATCGGATGATCGACCATGCCGGCCTCATCGTCGTCGAGCTCGATTAGCCCAAGCGACAGATACAGGATGCCGTCGTCGCCAACAGAAATAAGCGGCTCAAAGTCCTCACCGCTCATCGCCTCTTTCAGCTCGTCACAACAGGAGCCAAAAGCGTGAATGCCGCTTAGACCTTCGCTCGGCTCGCTTGCCGTCATCAAATGAATCCTTTTACTGCCGCGCTTCTGGAAAGCGAGGCTTACGCCGCTTCGGCAAGCTGCTCTGCCTTAGCGATCGCTTCCTCAATCGTTCCAACCATGTAGAAGGCCTGCTCGGGCAGGTGATCGTACTCACCCTCGCATAGGCCCGTGAAGCCCTTGATGGTGTCGGCAAGGCTAACAAGCGTACCCGGCGAGCCCGTAAACACTTCTGCGACGTGGAACGGCTGAGATAGGAACCGTTCGATCTTTCGTGCACGCGCAACCGCGATCTTGTCGTCTTCGGAGAGTTCATCCATTCCGAGAATGGCAATGATGTCCTGCAGCGCCTTGTAGCGCTGCAAGATCTCCTGAACCCTACGGGCAACCGCATAGTGCTCTTCGCCGACAACACGCGGATCGAGCATACGCGAGGTAGAATCGAGCGGATCGACCGCCGGATAGATGCCCTTTTCGGCAATGCCACGCGAAAGCACGGTCGTTGCATCAAGATGCGCGAACGAGGTCGCGGGCGCAGGGTCGGTCAGATCGTCGGCCGGCACATAGATCGCCTGCACGGACGTGATCGAGCCCTTCTGTGTCGTCGTGATGCGCTCTTGAAGAGTACCCATGTCGGTCGCGAGCGTGGGCTGGTATCCCACAGCGGACGGGATACGGCCCAAGAGTGCCGACACCTCTGAGCCCGCCTGCGTAAAGCGGAAGATGTTGTCGACGAAGAAGAGCACGTCCTGGCCCTGGTCGCGGAAGTACTCGGCAACCGTCAGACCGCTCAAGGCGACGCGCGCACGTGCGCCAGGCGGCTCATTCATCTGACCGTAGACGAGGGAGCACTTTGAGCCTTCTGCGCTGCCGTTGTTTTCTTTCGGGTTCACGTTGACCCCCGATTCGATCATCTCGTGGTAGAGGTCGTTGCCCTCGCGCGTACGCTCGCCGACACCGGCGAACACCGAATAGCCGCCGTGCGCCTTAGCGACGTTGTTGATCAGCTCCATGATCAGAACCGTCTTGCCAACGCCAGCACCGCCGAACAAACCGATCTTGCCGCCCTTGGCATATGGCGCCAGCAAGTCGACGACCTTAATGCCCGTGACAAGGATCTCTGCTTCGGTGGACTGATCCTGGAAACTCGGCGCCGGCTGGTGGATGGGGCGGGTGTCCTTCGACTTGATCGGGCCGACTTCGTCGACGGGTTCGCCCACCACGTTCATGATGCGGCCGAGCGTTGCGTCCCCGACCGGCACCTCAATCGCCTGGCCCGTATCGGTAACCTTCTGGCCGCGCACGAGGCCTTCAGTGGAGTCCATGGCGATGGTGCGCACGGTGTTCTCGCCGAGATGCTGCGCGACTTCCAACACAAGGCGATTGCCCTGGTTCTCGGTCTCGAGCGCATTCAGGATCTGGGGGAGCTGGTCGTCGAACTGCACGTCGACGACGGCGCCTGTGACCTGGCGAATGCGACCAACGTTGTTTGCCATCTTGCGTTCCTCGTACCTTGCAACTTGGTGCTCAAAGCGCCTCTGCGCCTGAGATGATCTCAATGAGTTCTTTCGTGATGTTGGCCTGACGCTGGCGATTGTACTTAAGCGTCAGCTTGTCGATCATTTCACCGGCGTTGCGCGTAGCGCTGTCCATCGCGCTCATCTGCGCGCCGAAGAATGAAGCGAGATTCTCAAGAAGCCCGCGATAAATCTGGGTCGATATGTTCAACCCGAGAATGTAGCCGAGCACTTCTTCGTCGCTGGGCTCGTACTCGTGGATTGCTTCCGCGCCAGCGGCCGCCTCAACAGTTTTCTCAGGAATTTTCGCTGGGATCAGCTGTAGCGCGGTCGGCACTTGCGAAATAACGGACTTGAACCTGGAGAAATAGAGCGTGGCGACATCGAACTCGCCGGCATCGAACAAGGTGCGCACTTTGTTGGCGATGTCGTCGGCGTGAGCAAAGCTTATCCTACGAACCCCGCGCAGATCGACGCGATCAACGTAATACTGGCTGAATTCACGTCGCAACGCCTCGGCGCCTTTGCGGCCGACCATCAGAAATTTGACGGTCTTGCCTTCAGCTAGCAACCGATGCGCATCGTTGCGCGCAAGTTTCGAGATGTTCGCATTGAAGCCGCCGGCAAGACCGCGCTCGCCCGTCATGACAATAAGTAAGTGGACGTCGTCTTTGCCCGTACCAACGAGAAGCGGTGACATACCCTCTTTGTCAGTGACGCGCAGGCCAAGGTTCGCCATCAACTGGTCCATGCGTTCCGCATAGGGCCGCGCGGCCATGGCGCTCTCTTGCGCCCGGCGCAGCTTCGCCGCGGCCACCATTTGCATCGCCTTGGTGATCTTGCGGGTCGCCGTCACCGACGAGATGCGATTTCTTAAGTCCTTCAGGCTCGGCATGACGCGGTCATATCCTTGCTCTTGCTTGAACCGCTTGTTAGGCCGCGAAGCCCTTGGCGAAGTCGTCGAGGAAGGCCACGAGCTTCTTCTCGGTTTCCTCCGACAGTTTCTTCTCGCTACGGATGGAGTCGAGAATGTCTTTGCCCTTGTCCCGCAACAGACGAAGAAGGTCCTCTTCGAACTTGTTGATGGCCGAGACGGGCAGTGGATCGAGATAACCGCGCGTGCCAGCGAAGATGACGCAAACCTGCTCTTCCATTTGGAGCGGCGAGAACTGGGGTTGTTTCAGAAGTTCGGTAAGGCGCGCACCACGCGCAAGCATCTTTTGAGTCGCTGCGTCGAGGTCCGAGCCAAACTGAGCGAACGCGGCCATTTCGCGGTACTGCGCAAGCTCACCCTTAATCTTGCCGGCGACCTGCTTCATCGCCTTGGTCTGGGCGGATGAACCGACGCGGGAAACGGAAAGACCGACGTTCACGGCGGGACGAATGCCCTGATAGAAAAGGTCGGTTTCAAGGAAGATCTGACCATCGGTGATCGAGATCACGTTCGTAGGAATATAGGCCGACACGTCGTTGGCCTGCGTCTCAATGACGGGAAGCGCGGTGAGCGAGCCCGAACCGTGATCTTCATTGAGCTTGGCGGCCCGCTCCAGGAGACGGGAGTGAAGATAGAAGACGTCGCCCGGGTAGGCTTCGCGGCCCGGAGGGCGACGGAGCAGCAGTGACATCTGGCGGTAGGCGACGGCCTGCTTGGACAGATCGTCGTAGGCAATCACCGCGTGCATGCCATTGTCGCGGAAATATTCACCGATCGCGCAGCCTGCGAACGGGGCAAGATACTGCAGCGGGGCTGGCTCTGACGCTGTCGCGGCGACAACCACCGAATACTCAAGCGCCCCATGCTCTTCCAGGATCTTTACGAACTGAGCAACCGTAGAACGCTTCTGGCCAACCGCAACGTAGACGCAATAGAGCTTCGCCTTCTCATCATCGCCTGCGTTGATTGCCTTCTGATTGAGGAAGGTGTCGAGGATGATGGCCGTCTTGCCCGTCTGACGGTCGCCGATGATCAGCTCGCGCTGTCCGCGACCGATGGGGATCAAAGCGTCAACGGCCTTGAGGCCGGTCGCCATGGGCTCATGCACCGACTTTCTGGGCAGGATGCCTGGCGCCTTCACGTCGACGCGCATCTTCTTGTCGGACTGAATTGGGCCCTTTCCATCGATGGGATTACCCAGCGCGTCGACAACACGGCCGAGAAGACCTTTGCCGACGGGAACCTCGACGATGGCGCCGGTGCGCTTGACGGTGTCGCCTTCTTTGATCGTGCGGTCGTCGCCGAAAATCACGACGCCGACGTTGTCGGCTTCGAGATTCAGCGCCATGCCGCGGATGCCGCCTGGAAACTCCACCATCTCACCGGCCTGCACCTTGTCGAGGCCGTAGACGCGGGCGATGCCGTCGC
>CAZUKP010000047.1:0-23652 GCA_964620915.1 uncultured Hyphomicrobium sp.
GCAACGCGCAAGCCGGCTATACCGCTGAGGCCGAGTTCGACATCGCCACGGCCAACCCGACGGTCACAAGCGTCACTGCGAATGACGCGCTGATCACGGACACCGATGCGGGCGCAGGCAATTTCCAGGTGACGGTGGTGTTCAGCGAGGCGATGGACACCAATTTCACCCCGACGCTGACCTTTGCCCCCGACGTTTCCAGCACCTTGACCCTCGCAGGCGGCGCCTGGAGCGTAGGCGATACCACCTACACCGCGACCTATGACGTGGCCGACGCCGACGTGACTGTGGCGGATGTGACGATTGACGTCACCGGCGCCCAGAACCCGGCCGGCAGCGCGCAAGCGGACTATAGCCCTGAGGCCGAGTTCTCCATCGACACGGCCAATCCGACCGTCACCGACGTGACGGCCAGCGACCTGGTGATCACCGATTCAGATGTCGGCGCCGCAAGCTTCAGCCTCCAGGTGACCTTCAGCGAGGCGATGGACACCGGCGCTACGCCGACGCTGACCTTTGCTCCCGACGTTTCCAGCACCTTGACCCTCGCAGGCGGCGCCTGGAGCGTAGGCGATACCGTCTACACCGCAAGCTATGACGTGGCCGACGCCGACGTGGTGGCGGCGGGCGTGACGGTGGATGTCACCGGCGCCCAGGATATCAGCGGCAACGCGCAAGCCGGCTATACCGCTGAGGCCGAGTTCGACATCGCCACGGCCAATAATGCACCGGTCACGGACCTAAACGGGGGCTTTCCAGGGACTAATGCACCGCTATCGACGTTCACGGAAGACGGTGGTGAAATTCTCATCATCGGGGCTGGTGCGACGATCGACGATATTGACGACACAAACCTTGAATCGTTGACGGCGACGCTTCTGAGCCGTCCTGACGGAGATGGCGTCGAGAGCCTGTCGTTGAATGCGACGGCAACGATGATTGCTGCTACTGCTGGTCTGTCGGTCTCCTACACGGCGGCGACCGGGGTGCTGCTAGTCAGCGGGACGGCTCCCATAGCCGATTATCAGGAGATCCTGCGAGGGATCCAGTACGACAACACGGCTTTGTCTCCCACAGAGACGGCCCGCACCGTTGAGGTGGTGGTGAGCGACGGCGAGGATTCCAGCACGGTCAACACGTCAACCATCAACGTCGTGTCGGTGAACGATGCGCCGGCCGGCACCGACAACACGATCTCGGCGCCTGCCGATGATTATGTATTCACGCTCGAAGATTTTGGCTTCACGGATCCGAACGATGACCCGGATAACAATTTCGATGCGGTGATCTTCACCACTCTGCCGGCGGATGGCCAAATCTTCTCGTCTCTTGGCGAAGGGGCGATCGCGGCGGGGGCGGAGATCTCGGCAGCTAACATCGCGGCGGGAGATCTGACCTACTTCCCTGACGGCGATATTGATACGAGCTTCACCTTCCAGGTCGTTGACGATGGCGGCACCGCAAATGGTGGCCAAGACACCGACCAGTCGCCTAACACGATGATGATCGATGTCCTTGACGCGGTCATCGAGCTCACAAGCCTTGATGGCACCGACGAAACTGCCAATGGCTTCACGTTCTACGGCGACTCTATGGATGACAAGAGCGGCTTCTCGGTCGCGTCCGCCGGCGATATCGATGGCGACGGCTTCGACGATCTGATTATCGGAGCGCCCTATAACAATAGTTCCCAAGGGGCGAGTTATCTGGTGTTCGGCGGCATCGCCAAACTCACTGCGCTTGATACACTCAGCGGTGCCGACGGCGAGATAGATCTGGGGCAACTTGATGGAATCAACGGCTTCAAGATCAGTGGCGAGGCGGCTGGTGATTTAAGCGGTCTCTCAGTCGCCTCTGCTGGTGATGTCAATGGCGACGGCTTCGACGATCTCATCATCGGGGCCAATGTTGCTGACGTGGACGGATACGATGCCGGGGCAAGCTATCTGGTGTTCGGCGATACCCCAACAGCGCTCAACGCGATCTCGATCGCCAATGGCGAGATCGATTTGGCAGACCTCGACGGAAGCAATGGATTCAAGATCAGCGGCGAGCCCATTACCGCGGGGCGCAGCGGCTGGTCAGTGGCCTCTGCCGGCGATGTCGATGGCGACGGCTTCGACGACATTATCATCAGTGCCACTAACGCCGGCCCGAACGGAACCGATTCCGGGGCGAGCTATCTGGTGTTCGGTGGCACCGACAATCTCTTTGCGCTTGACGTGCTTTCCGCAGGATCTCCGGGCGAGATCGATTTGACAGACCTCGACGGAAGCAACGGATTCAAGATCATCGGTGAAGCGGCTCATGACCACAGCGGCAGCACGGTTGCCTCTGTCGGCGACGTCAATGGCGACGGCTTCGACGATCTGATTATCGGGGCCTGGGGGGCGGAGAGCTATTCGGGGGCGGGCTATCTGGTATTCGGCGGCACGGCAAATCTCTCGGCGCTCGACAACGATACGGGTTCCGGAGGCTCTCCCGGGGACGGAGAGATCAATTTGGCGGACCTCGACGGGAGCAACGGATTCAAAATTATCGGCGAGGCCGCTAATGATATTAGCAGCCGCTCGATCGCCTCTGCCGGCGACGTCAACGGTGACGGCTTGGATGACATCATCATCGGCGCGCAATGGAGCGACTCGAACGGAATGGATTCAGGGACGAGCTATGTGGTATTTGGCGGCACGGCAAATCTCTCGGCGCTCGACAACGATACGGGTTCCGGGGGCTCTCCCGGGGACGGAGAGATCAATTTGGCGGACCTCGACGGGAGCAACGGATTCAAGATCATCGGCGAGGCCGCTAATGATTGGAGCGGCCGCTCGGTTGCCTCCGCAGGGGATATCAACGGCGATGGCTTCGATGATCTGATCGTCGGGGCACCGCAAGCCTATTATGGGTCCTACCAATCCGGAGCAAGCTACGTAATCTTCGGCAGCGACCAGACCTTCAGCGCTACGTTCAATGTCTACGATCTTAACGGTGCCAATGGCTTCAAGATTATCGGCGGCCCTTCAGATGATCAGATCGGCTGGTCGGTCGATTCTGCCGGGGACGTCAACGGCGATGGTTTCGACGACCTGTTCATCGGCGCGCCTAATGTGGACGCAAATGACAACAATGATTCGGGCGAGAGCTATCTGCTGTTTGGGGGCGCGTTCGGGTCTAGCGCGATGCCCGTGACCACGACTGGGACCACCGGAGCGGACATGCTGATCGGGGGCCTCGGCAATGACGATCTCACAGGCAATGGTGGCGGCGATGTAATCCGCTCAGGCGCAGGTGACGACGTCATTGGCGTTTCCGACACAAGCTTCGCCCGCATTGATGGTGGTACGGGCATTGACACGTTGCGGATTGATGGTTCCGGCATCACGCTCGATCTGACCCAAATTTTACCCGCCGTGATTACCGACATTGAGCGCATCGATCTTACCGGAAGCGGTTCCAATGAGCTGAAGCTCAGCCAACTCGACGTCTTTGATCTCACCAATGAGCGAACGGGGGGCAAGGCAATTGTCTCAGTGACTGGCAGCGCCTCGGACACTGTCACCTTCACCGAGGTGCAATGGGCGTTCGCCGGCACCTTCACCGATGCGAGTGGAACCTTCGATCGCTATGTGTTCGGCAATGCCGAGGTTCGGGTCGAGCAAGGATTGACGGTGAATTTCCCAAACGTTCTCGATGTTGCCACGTTGGCGCCGGCACAAGGCTTCATCATCCTAGGCGAGGCGGCTGGTGACAATGCCGGCTTTAGTGTGTCGTCGGCCGGCGACGTCAATGGCGACGGCTTCGAAGACGTCATCGTTGGCGCGAACTTCGCCGGCACTGGTGCCGGCGAAACCGGCAGGGCCTACGTCCTGTTTGGCGGCGAAGGGTTCGGTACCACCGTCGATGGGCACCAGGTGATCGACCTTGGCAATCTCACCCCGGAGCAAGGCTTCATCATCCAAGGCGATACCGCCGGCGACAGAGCGGGCCGGAGCGTGTCGTCGGCAGGCGACGTCAACGGCGATGGCTTCGACGACATCATTGTCGGGGCGTATGGCAGCGACACCGTCGACGGCAACGACGCCGGCGAGGCCTATGTGCTGTTCGGCGATCCAAGCCTCGATACCGTCGGTTTAATCGACCTGACCAACCTGACCGAGCAGCAAGGCTTCATCATCCAGGGCGATGCAGCCGGTGACCATGCTGGCTGGAGCGTGTCGTCGGCCGGCGATGTCAATGGCGACGGCTTCGACGACTTCATCGTTGGCGCACGACGTGGCGATGACGGCGGCACTTTTGCCGGCGAGGCCTATGTGCTGTTCGGCGGCGATGCCTTGCCGTCGCCCGACGACGACCTCGATAGTAATGCCGATGTGATCGACCTGACCAACCTGAGCGAGCAGCAAGGCTTCATCATCCAGGGCGATGCGGCTTATGACAGCGCCGGCTTTAGCGTGTCCTCTGCCGGCGATGTCGATGGCGACGGCTTGGACGACATCATCGTTGGCGCACCTCTTGCCCTAAACTCCATCGGCGACGATTCCGGCGAGATTTATGTGGTGTTCGGCAGCGATTCAGGCTTTGGCACCCCTGGTGTCGATGGGCGCGTTGTAATCGACGTGACCAACTTTTCGGGAGACCAAGGCTTCTTCATCCGGGGCGCTGCGGCTGATGACCAGGCCGGCTTTAGTGTTTCCTCTGCCGGAGACATCAATGGCGACGGCTTCGACGATATCTTGCTCGGCGCGCCGATGGGCAACGATCCCAATGGGTCCGGTTCTTTGCCTGAGGGGACTGGCGAAGCCTATGTGCTGTTCGGCACCGATACGGGCTTTGGCACCCCTGTCGGCGTCTACGACCGCCACGTAATTGACCTCGACAGTTTGAACCTGAATGAAGGCTTCGTTATCCAGGGCGACACGAGTGGGGAGCAAGCCGGGGTCAGCGTGTCCTCGGCCGGCGATATCAATGGCGACGGATTCGACGACATCATTGTCGGGGCGCATTTGGGCGACGACGGCGGCACTCAGGCCGGCCAAGCCTATGTTCTGTTCGGCAGTGATTCAGTCTTTGGTAGTGATGTCAACGGGCGCCAGGTCGTTGACCTCACCAACCTGACTGCGGCGGAAGGCTTCAACATCTGGGGCGATACGGCTGATGCCAAAACCGGCGTTAGCGTGTCGTCGGCCGGTGATGTCAATGGCGACGGTTTCGACGACCTGATCGTCGGCACGAACTTCCAGGCCGGCAGCGCTGAGGCGGGCGAGGCCTATGTGCTGTATGGTGGCGCGTTCGGAGCCAGCGCAACGCCGGTGACCACAACCGGGAGTTCGGCGGCAGAAATCCTTATCGGGGGCCTTGGCGATGACGACCTCACCGGCAACGGTGGCGGCGATGTCTTCCGCTCCGGCGCTGGTGACGATGTCATTGGTGTCTCTGACGTCAACTTCGCCCGTATCGATGGCGGCACCGGCACCGACACCCTGCGGATTGATGGCTCCGGCATCACACTCGATCTCACGCAGATCGAGCCTTCAATCATCACCGACATCGAGCGCATCGATCTGACCGGGAGCGGGAACAACACCCTGCAGCTGAACCAGCTTAACGTGTTCGATCTGACCAACGAGCGAACGAACGGCGAAGCAGTTATCTCTATCGAAGGCGATGTGGGGGACAGCGTCACCCTTACCGATATTGGATGGACCAATGTGGGCAGCATTCTGGAAGGTGGCATCACATTCGAGCGCTATGAGTTCGGCAACGCCGAGGTGCGTGTCCAGCAGGGAGTGGCCGTGACCGCACCACCGACTGCCACGATCGATATCACGGCGATTGCGGATGACACCGGCACGCCGGCCGACTTCATCACCAATGACACCATGCTGACTGTCTCTGGGACGAACTCGGCATTGGGAGCGGGAGAGGAGATCCAGATCAGCAACGACGGTGGTGCCACCTGGACCGCCGTGACACCAGACTCAAGCACGGCTTGGAGCTACATCGACCCGACCGACCATGCCCCCGACGCCACCGTCACCTATGAGGTGCAGGTGGTGGACGGAGTGGGCACTGTCGGCAACACCGACAGCCAGCTCGTCACCATCGACACGTCGGCCGATGGCGACGCCAACCTTTCACTGTCGGTCGCCGGCGTCAATGTGCAAGGCGACTTTGAGTTTACGGTTACCGGGCTTGACGCCGATGTGACGGATGCAACGGCCAGTTTCACCGTGTTTGATGAACTTAGCGTCACGGTTGAAGTCGACGTATCGGCTGGCGACGGCACCTACACACTTGCTCCGGCTGACCTATCGTCGATGAAGAACACGATCTTACTAAACGGCGGGGACCCGACGACGATCATTTCTTCTCTCGCCGTCACCGACGATGCCGGCAACACGGCGCAGGCAACCGGGAACAATGTCACTCTCGACGATTCTGACCCCCTCATCCTCGATCTCGGTGACTCAGGAATCGATCTGTCATATACGGCTTCGTTCGATCTGAACGCCGATGGTCAGATTGACAACGTCGCCTGGACTGACGGCCAGGATGGCATGCTGGTGATGGATTTGGACGGCTCCGGCGCCATCGAAAACGGTAGGGAGGTGTTCTCGCCCTATTTCGGCCAGGGCGGATATACCCATGCGCTTGAAGCCCTTGGTAGCTATGACAGCAACGGCGATGGCGTCATAGATAGCGCCGATCCGGTCTTCGCGGATCTGCGCGTCTGGCAAGATCAGAATCAGGACGGCGTGAGCGGGGCGGGAGAGTTAAAGACGGTTTCCGATCTTGGCATTTCCAGCATTGATTTGAACGCCACGCTAAGCAATGGCTCGATCGACGGCCAGCAAGTGCTGGCAGAAGGCGCTTTCACTTACGCCGACGGGCAGACCGGCAACTACATCCTGGTTGGTCTCAACCAGACCTCTGCCAATGGCACGGTAAGCACCGATTTAAGACTTGATTACAGCCGCGAGACGGGTAACCGCGGCGCGATCGTGAACCTTTCGAACGCTCCCGTGCAAGCCGACATTGGCTATGGCATTGCCACTGTTGCGGCCCTGACAGCACTGAACACGTTCGCAAATGAACACGCCTTGGCGGCCGACGTTCAGGAGGTGCTTGGCACTGATCATGCGGACGCGTTGTTTGCAGGAGCGACCGGAGTTACGTTTGATGCGCGCGATGGAAACGAGAACCTGCGTGGTGGCGCGGAAGCCGACCTTCTCATAGGCGGTGCGGGGGATGATCATTTGGCCGGCAGGGGTGGAGCCGACAGGCTCGAGGGTGGCGCAGGTGTAGATACTATTGACTACAGCGACAGCCCATCTGGAATCTCCATCAATCTCGACGATTCAGGCAATGCCTGGGGCACGCCTGCTAGTGCTACATCGCCCGCGGATGGTGAGATTGGCGGGGGCTTTGCCGAGGGCAACCGTGTGAGCGGCATTGAGAATGTCACAGGCAGCGGCCATGATGATGTTCTGGTCGGCGATGCAGCGAACAATGAGCTCGATGGCGGGGCTGGCAACGATACCTTACGTGGCGAAGGCGGCGACGATACGCTCCTCGGTGGAGATGGGAACGATACGCTGATCGGCGGCGAGGGCAACGACGCACTGAACGGTGGCCCGGGCAATGACACGCTCGTTGGAGGTAGCGGAAACGATATGATTGATGGCGGCAACGGCAGCGATACCGCCGACTACAGCCAGGAGGGCGGTCCACACGGCGTGATCGTCAATCTTTCGGACCGTCCCATTACAGCCAACATTGATGCTGGTGAAGTTACCGTAGCAGGGGGCTCGGCGATCGACTCGTTTGGCGATACTGACATTTTGTCTGGCATTGATAATCTCATCGGAACCGAGTTCCGCGACGTTCTCGTGGGTCCAGGCAGCGGTGTTAAATTGACGGGTGGGGGTGGCGCTGACACCTTCGTCCTAGCGGGGAGCAAAATTGCCGACTTCATCGTGGACTACAATCAGGCAGAAGGCGATGAGATCGATCTTACTGCTCTTTATCATGAATTCATTGCAACGAACGAAACCGTGACTGCGTCTGAATTCCTCAATGAGCGTGTCAACTACGACCAGGAGAGCGGCGAGCTATCTGTTGACATGAACAGTGGCGTGAATGACGATGTTTCGAACGGCGACGCTCAGGATTCGAACGGCGACGCCCAGAATTCAAGCGGCGACGTCGAGCATGTCGCAACGGTTAGTGAAACCGGCTCCTCGGAATCAATCTCGGATTCGAGCGCATCAGAATCGTTCTCTGATTCGAGCGCAGCCCATGCGCCCGAATCAATTACGGTTGTCGTCGAGGATCAAAGCGCCACGACGGCGATCGCATAACCGCTCGGATTAAATGATCAGGTAGCGGAAGTGATAGTCTTCCGTGACCGTGGAAGCCGACCTTTCTCTCCGTCGCACGGCAACCATGGCCAATACATTCTCTGGGACTACAGCACGAGTCGCTGCGCTTTCCCGGGCATCTGCTCAATCGTTGACATCGCGGCAACCGCTTCGAGACGAAGCGTCAGCTCATCAGTGAAGTCTCAGTCGGAATCATAACACCTTGTTCTCCTTTACAAATCTGTCCCCTGAACGGCCTAAGACAGGCAACACTATCCTTCATTTCCGAGCAGCACATCTATCTTCTTGCAAATGTTCGGAGGCCATGGTGATAATCTGGCCTCAATATGAACGAGTGCGCTGCTGCCGAAGTTGGGGGCCGTTATGACGAACAAACAGAGCTTCACGCCGGCGGAATGGACCAAGATCTTGGAAAGCACGATGTTGACCGGTATGGCGGTTTCGGCGGCGGATCCAAGCGGCTTGTGGGGCACGATCAAAGAAGCTCTCGCCAGTAAGTCGGCGGTAACCACATCGAAGTTTGTAGTTTCCAACGATCTCGTTAAGGCGGTCGTAGGCGACCTTCAGACCAACGAAGGACGATCCATCGTTCAGGAGGCAGTCCACAAGCATGTTGCGGCCGCCAAGCCGGCTGAGGTAGTCCAGCGCTCGCTCGAATATCTGCGAGAGGTCGCGGCTATTCTGGATGAAAAGGCGCCCGGTGATGCCGCAGTCTTCAAGGCTTTTCTATGTGGCGTCGGGCAGAAGGTGGCAGAGGCCAGCGCGGAGGGTGCGTTTTTCGGTTTCGGGGGCGTAAAAGTAAGCGAGTCTGAGAAGGCCACTCTCGACGATATCGCAAAGGCCCTCGGCACGAGCGCTTAGCCAACTGCCATCGATGGCATCGCTCCTTTAAGGGCTGCCGTCTTCGGTGATAGGCAAAGGGGGTAAGAGAACATGCCTGCCTTAAATATTTTGATTGTGCTGATACTGTGCAGTGTGGTCGGAGCATTTACTGGCTTGATGCTTGGCGACGCGGTCGGCGACCTTTATTTGGCAATAATAGCAGGGTTTATAGCCACGATTGTTGCTGTCGCAGCTCGGAACGTTAAGATTCCTCAGCTCGTTTTTGTCTATTCCGCACTTGCCGTGGAGCGTCCGATACCCTTGAACATGGTCATCTACTCGGTCATTACATCTTTTATTGGCGGCGCGGCGGCAATAGGGATTGCCGATACGGCTAACGTCACATCGTTTGTTACGATTGGATCGTTGGGTGGTTTCTTTGCGGGGCTCATGATAGTGATCTTGATGACAAGTTACAATCTGGGTCGTCGCGAAGGCTCGGCCGCGCGTTAACAAGCAACGCAGCGACCTTAGTGGTGAATTCGGCTCGCCAATTGGTCGCGGCTTGCGGTTACATTGCCATCCATCAAGTCCAGGACAGTCCTGATCTGGTTGACCGTCCTACGCTTATTATCGACATTACTGTCAGAGCACGGCTGCGAGCCTGCCTAGGCGCAGCCTTCAAAGTCCGTCTGGGGCGTTGGTGCGGGCCCTTCTAAACCTGCCCTACGTCGCTTAGCTCGAGGCAAACTCTACCTCGGTGTTAACAACAGTATAGTTTCAGCATGGTCGCCACAGCGGAGAGTGAGCGACTGGTTCTCGACGCTGTCGATATGAGCGGTCTGACTTAAGTTTAAGCTGACGCGGACTTGTGATGCTGTGGGGCATCAGTAGCACTCCCATCCAGACTACCGCCTGGAGAGCACAGGTGCCTCTGTCGGCGATATAGAACGCTGCGACGCGCTTACTACCAACTGTAGCAGGATAGGCTCGTTAGGTTCGACCGGCTCGAAATTCTGCACCATCTCATCGGCGCGGGCGGGGATGCTGACAGCGGCGAAGGCGAAGATTGCGCTAGGTGTTTTAGCGCCGTGGCAATTTTAACCCATTAAACTCAAGCACTTATCTGGCCTTCAATAGCTGGTTCCCTTGGGCGCTTGTATCTCCTGTCGTAGCCGCCGGCAGCATTGCCTAAAAGGGAAACAGTTTATAAGACCCCAATTTGTCAAACCGGAAGAGTTCAAGGCAAGATCCGATAGGCCAAAGTGTCGAGCGAGCACGACGCTATCGACATGAGCGATCTAGCGTTGAAGCCTTCGCTAAACTAAAGTTGGAATCAGACCGCTCAAATGGTCGTCGTCAGGGCCGGGGCGTGCAGCAACGATCCACCAGGAAGAAAAGCCCGTTGGTGCGCCTGTCGCAGCATATCGGCTGGGGTCGCGTGCTCGCGCTCACTGTGCTGGCGGCCTTGCTGGTCCTACGAGCCTGGGACATTGCGCCGTTACAACTTGCACGGCTCAAGACCTTCGACTTCTATCAGATCATTAAACCACGCGTGCCCACTATCTGGCCGGTGGTGATTGTTGATATCGACGAGGAGAGCCTGAATAGTCTCGGCCAATGGCCGTGGTCACGTTCGCTGGTTGCGAAACTGGTCGATCAGATTGCTGCGGCAAAGCCAGCAGCGATTGGCTTCGATGTCGTGTTCCCAGAACCGGATCGCACCTCACCGGCACTAATGGCTGAGGAACTGCCCGGTCTTAGCGCCTCCGCCCGCGAAGAGCTCAGCCGGCAATCTAGCCCCGATCAAATCTTCGCGCAGTCGATCTCGCGTTCACGCGTCGTGCTTGGTCAGTCGGCCCATAATCCCTATAAGGGACCCCAGCGTGCGCAAGATATTCCCAAAGCGGCCTTCGCCACTTTGGGCGGCGACCCCAAACCCTACCTTGTGCGCTTCCCTCGCCTGCTGCCCAACATTCCGGAGCTGGAGAAGTCGGCTGCCGGTCGTGGAATGTTTACCATCGAGCCTGAACCGGACGGCATCGTGCGTCGTGTGCCTATGGTGCTGATCGCTGATGATGCCATCGTGCCGTCTTTGGCAGTCGACATGCTTCGTGTGGCCGCTGATGAAAGTTCTTTCCTCATCCGATCCGCCCCTGGAGGAGTGGAAAGCGTCGTGGTGGCAGGTGCCCAGATACCGACCGACACCTCGGCCCAGGTCTGGGTGCACTTTGGACCCCACGATCCGACCCGATTCGTCTCTGCCAAGGATGTTCTCAGCGGCAGTGCCACCGCGCTGCTTGAGGGTAAGCTAGTGTTGGTTGGCACCTCGGCCTCGGGCCTGCTCGATCTCAATACAACGCCGATAGAGCCATCCATGTCGGGTGCCGAAGTGCAGGCGCAAGTACTGGAGAACGTGCTCAGCCAATCGACCCTGTCGCGTCCGGCCCATGCCTTAGGCGTGGAGCTTTTTGTGGCGGCTTTAGTAGCTCTTGCTATCATCGTGCTCGTACCGATACTGGGCGCCATGACCGTGTTCCTGATGGGCGCCGGCATCGCTGCGCTCCTGATCGGCGGCGCGTGGTACCTGTTCTCAACGTACGGTTATCTATTCGACGTCTCCTACCCGCTGATTGCCTATTTCGCAGTGATGACGGTGATGGTGTTCACCAATTACTTCCGCGAGGAGGCACGGCGACGCCAGATCAGAAGCGCCTTCGGCCAGTATCTTTCACCAGACCTCGTTGAACAATTGGCCAAGGACCCTGATCGCCTGGTGCTCGGCGGTGAAACGCGCGAGATGACCATCATGTTCTCGGACGTGCGTGGCTTCACCACAATCTCGGAGTCTTACAAGAGCGACCCGCAGGGTCTCGCGCAACTGATGAATCGATTCCTGACGCCGCTCTCTGACGCAATCATGGAAAAGCGGGGCACCATCGACAAGTACATGGGCGACGCTATCATGGCGTTTTGGAATGCACCGCTCGACGATATGGATCATGCTCGGCATGCCTGCGAAGCTGCGTTGAGCATGATCGAGCGTCTTGACGTCGTGAATGCGCAGCGAAAGCAAGAGGCGCAAAAGAGTGACCACGTCTTTATGCCACTCAAAATCGGGATTGGTATCAATACGGGCGCTGCCATAGTAGGCAATATGGGCTCAAAATCGCGCTTCGACTACACGGTTCTGGGCGATAGTGTCAATCTCGCGTCACGTCTCGAGGGGCAGTCGAAAACCTATGGTGTGACTGCGATCCTAGGGTCGCAGGCGGCGACTTTGGTGCGTGATGACTTCGCTCTGCTGGAGCTCGATGTCATTCGTGTCAAGGGGAAGACGGAGCCCGAAGTCATCTACGCTCTTCTAGGAACCAAGGAGTTAGCAAATAAGGCGCATTTCATCGAACTGCGTGACCGGTTGTCCCAACTGCTCACAGCTTATCGAAAACAGAACTGGAACGAGACACTCAGAGCGCTAAGGTTATGTCGACAGAAGGTGAACGGGCTCGACTTGGCCGCGTTTTGCGAACTGTATGAGGCACGCGTTGAGGCGTTCAAGGTCAATCCACCACCACCTGATTGGGACGGTGTCGCGACCTTGCAGACCAAGTGAGGTTCTGGGCAGGCAAAGTGCGGCTCTGGAACCGAGGTCGCCCTCTGCTAATCGATCAGCGTTCCCGCAAGGCCTCATTACGGGCCTTGAGAATGGGTTTGAGAAGGTAATCAAGGATGCTCTTCTTCCCTGTTATGATATCTACGGTGGCAACCATTCCGGGAATGATGGGGAGAGATTTCTTTCCTTTACGCAAAACGGACTCGGTCGTTTTCACCGTAACGGTGTAGTAAGTCTCCTTGTTGACCTCATCGACGATGCTGTCCGATGATATAACTTCAACTTTCCCTTCAAGCCCTCCATAGATAGTGAAATCGTAGGCCGTAAGCTTAACTAGGGCCTTCTGGTCAGGGCTAATGAAGGCGATATCACTTGGTCTGATGCGCGTCTCAACCATGAGAGTGTCTTCAAAGGGAGTGATTTCGACAAGCGGTTCGCCGGGCCTGACGACACCACCAAGTGTGGTCACGTGGAGCTTGTTGATAAAGCCGTCGACTGGCGAACGAATGTCGGTGCGAATGACCCGATCTGTCGCTGCCGTCATGGATTGACGCACAATTTCTAGGTCAGCCAACTTTGACGTCAACTCGGATTGCGCGGTTTGCCGGAAGGTAAGCTTCTGGTCCTTGACTAATCCTTCGGCCTCGCGAATCGAGGCTTCGATGCGCGGTATTGACTGGTCCGCAGTCGCAATTTGTCCCTTATAGTCAACGATCTCACGCTCCAACTTCAAAAGGTCAGTCTTAGGAACGATGCCGCGCTTGGCTAACGGTGCCTTTAGCGAGTGCTCCTGCTGGGCAATTTTCAGGCTTTCTTGATATCGCTTGCGGCTTTCCCGGAGCTCTGCGAGCTCTTGTTGCTTCTGTATGAATCGGTCGTTAAGCACGCTCAATTGGTTCATGAGGTTGCTGCGTCGAATGGCAAACAGCGCCTCCTCGCTCTGCACAACCGAAGGTGCCTTTCTGCGCAACTCCTCCGGAAATTGCGCCTCGGTGGCGTCGGGGTTTGAAGCCTCCGTGTTAAGACGAGCGACGGCACCTTGCAGGGCCAGTTCCTTGGCCTCAATCTCGCCGAGGTCAGAGGCAAAGCCGGTCTTGTCCATTAGGATCAGAGTCTTGCCCTTTTCGACCCTGTCCCCTTCATGGACCAAGATCGCTTTTACTATGCCGCCTTCAAGGCTCTGAACGATCTGCCGCTTTGAGGAGGGAATGACGCGCCCAGCACCTCGCGCTACTTCATCGATCTGGGCCCAATAGGCCCAGACCAGGAGGGTCGCAAATAGAGTTGCACAAACCATCAAAAACCGGCCTGCAGTGCGCGGCGGCGCAGCATGCAAAGCTGCTTCGGCATCGCGAGCAAAATCAAGGTCCTCGCGTTCCGTTTGAGTAGTTCCCCAAAGTGACTGCAGGCGGACAGAGTTGGACGGTGCCGTCCCTTCGCGAGCCCTGGTCCAGTCGGCTCGCCCGGCTAAGCGTCTGCTTATCCCACGACCCAGGATCCAACAAAGAGAAACAACAAGGATACCGATGAGAATAGCCCAGAGACGTTCGTTGTCTAACCGCTGCAAGGTCTCTGTTACTTTAGTGAGCCGGGATATGATGTCAGGAGGCTCGGCTGCACCAAGAGTCTGGAGGATCTCATCCATTCTTGCAGAAATTCCTCTCGCAAAACCCAGCATCAAACAGGACTAGATGGCTTAGATATTGTCATTGGAGACGACTCCAGAACACAGATTTAGGCGAGGCGCGTACGACCGTGTCTCGACGGACATGCCAATGTAGATCGTCTTTGTTTCGACTTCAAACCACGCTTTTTGTTTAGCCTATCTGCCGAGACTCGCGGTTCCTATTCTGACAACTATAGAAAAAGTGAGACAGGAAGGAACATTTGACTAATCGGAGGGAAAGAGGCATTTCAAGGCAACGACTTCATGGCCGAACCGCTGGCTGCGCCTCTAGGTGGCCTCGCGTGAAACACAGACCAAATCGCGCGATGTATCGCCACGTAGGCGCTCTCGTTGCGTTGCTCGTCGTGGCTTTGCTAAGCGACGCCGCTGGGTCGAACGAGGCGTGGGGCGACATATCATCCGCGAAAACGGAGCCAGTCGAAGTTGATGTACTGTGTCTGGAGTTGGAGGCGCAAGCAAATGCTCGCGCCTTACCTGCTGACTTTTTTGTTCGGCTCATCTGGAAAGAAAGCCGCTTCAACCCGCATGCTGTCAGTCCCAAAGGGGCAGAAGGCATCGCTCAGTTTATGCCTGGCACCGCAGCCCAACGAGGATTGGAGAACCCGTTTGATCCCATGATGGCAATCGCGGAATCGGCCTCTTACCTCGCCGACCTCGCGGCAGAGTTTGGGAACTTAGGACTTGCGGCGGCAGCCTACAACGCCGGGCCGGAGGCTGTGAGAAACTGGCTTGTCGGCCAGTCTGATAAGCTGTCCTGGGAAACCGTCGAGTATGTCCAATTCATCACTGGCCGACCGGTGGAGGACTGGAAGAGTGTCGATGCCGTGCTGCCGAAGCTGCTGGAGAATGGTCAATCGCTTCAGGGGTGGTGTCGCTCGCTGCCGGTGCGGTCACACATTTACCACCCCAACTACCAGCCACAGCAGCAGGCCAGCCCGCGACCGTCCTGGAGTGTGCAGCTTACGGCGCATTTCAATCGTGATGTGGCACTAGCGACCTTTGCTAGGCTCAAGAAGCAATACGCCTCCGTACTTGCTGGACAGGAGCCGACAGTGGTCAAGTACCGAAATCCAGGCTTCGGACGTAAGGCGCGCTATGCGGTCCGTCTGGGTTTCGATAGTTTGGCGGAATCAGAAAAGCTTTGTAACCGGCTGAGAGCCCACGGCGGCGCTTGCGGCGTCACAAGGAACTAAGAGGTCGAATACTCGGTCTCCGCAATGTCAAGCAAACTCTTCCCCGAACACAACTAGGGACCATAGCAAACGACCCTCCGGTTGCTATGTCGAACCGCCGGTCCGTGAATCACTGGCTGGCTGGATTCATTACCGCAAATCCCCAGTCCGTCAGCATCACACTTCCGTAACGGAAGTAGATAAATAACGCAAATGCCGCCGTGAATACAACGGTAGTTGTGAGCGCGTTCACGAAGCGGTGCTCGAAATTGAATGTGTTTCCAATCAAGTCGGCGACGAACACAAAAATAGACCCCATAATGACCAAACCGATCCAAGCATGCTCTGGCGGTAATAGCATCGTTGCGCTCCACCTAGACTGTTTCTATGACCAAGCATCCGGTGATGGCCTGGCTGCGACTTACGCCCAAGGCCTTAGAACTGTGAACTGTCGAACGCTTCTCTGATCCGGCGATAAACTCCCCATTCTTTCCCTGAGAGCCAAGGCGTGAAGAAAACCCGATCATTGTAAGCCAGTATCACTAGAGAAACGACCCTCAAGGAGCTGGACGCATAATTGCAAATCCCCATTCCATCATTAACACAGTTCCGTAGCGCAGGTAGATCGAGATCGAAAACACCACCGCGAACACGATCGCGGTAGTCAGTGCGTTCATGGCGCGGTTATCGAAACTGATCATGTTACCGATCAAATCAGAGACAAACACGACGACAGCGCCGATTAAAACCAACTCGAGCCAAGCATACTCCGGCGGCAATACCATCGTAACCCTCCCCTTAATCTTGACGGCTATCTCCCAAAGCCCGATGATGAACCGCGGTAATTGTTATCACATGACCATTCTCACTACAATGGGAACATTCTATATTGGCCGGGTCCTCGAACTCAGGATACCATCGTGACTACGAACACGTCCGCTCCGAGTTCTTCCGACACTTCTGATAAGAAGAGCTCCCCGACGGATCTTCACGAGGTGATCCGGGATCGAGTGTCCATGGAGGACCAGGAGGCCTCATCGTGTCGGCTCCTGCGGAAGCTGGTCGGTTTTTCGTCCGATGCCATCGAGATTGTCCAGATTGATCAAATGCCGTTGCGTCTCCTCCAGGCCGGCGAGACATGTTGTCAGTTCAGGCTTCATCCGCAAGGCATGGAAGTCGATTGGGAAACTGGTCTTCTCTACATAACTGCGGTGGAGATCATCGAGCCGCGAGACGCGGCGCGCGGATATTGCGGCAAAGGGAGAGCACACCTCTTCGAATGTGATATTAGGGGAAGAACGATCCGATCGGTCAACCTCACGAGCGACAGTGAAGAGGAATATCACCCGAGTGGGATGGTGCTCATCGACGGCACGATGTTCATTGCCCTCGCGCAGTATTTGCCAGAAACGTCCGCTACGATCATCAAATTCAACGTCAAGGACTGGACGTACGAGAAGCTGTTCCGCATACAGGATCATGTCGGTTTAGTCATGCCAAACTTAGCTGAAGGAGAGCTACTTCTTGGGACGTGGGGTTCTCGCCATTATTACTGTACGGATATGAAGGGCAATATCAAAAACAGGCGGCCAACACCGTGCTCCGACGACATGGAACATCAAGACGCTCAGTTGATAGGCCCCAGCATCAAGCGTGAACCCATGGATCCTGGGCTGGCTGGCCCTGAGGGAACGATGCTGTTAGCGACCGGGGTCACAGCTGGGAGGCACCGTTTTGGTCTCGAGATTATCGATGTCGCTAGCTGGAAGATCAAGAGATCACTGCGCTGGCCGTCCGCTCAGCACCTGACGAAGGGCGGCTGGGCGCCTTTTTCGAATCCTACGTTCCTTTGGGTCGATTCGCATGACCGCGTTCATGCACTTGCCGCTCCGGACGACCATCACGAGAAGATGGGCAAAAATGGGACGCTGGTGCTCTACACGCTTAGTCAGCGCGAGTGACGGCTCCTAAAGAAACAGCGTCAGAGCTGCCCCGGATCTAATCCTGGTGCCCATGTGCATCTCGTTAAAGATCTTCCCTGTCCAGTAAAGCTAACATTTCCCTTGCGCCACAAACAAGAATGTTCAAACATGACGCATGCTAAACTTGGACGATATGGAGAAGCATTTCTCGGGGATAGCAGATAAGTACAACGACCTCCGTACGACTGATCGCGAACCGGTCGAGCACATCCAAAATCTATTTCCCAAACACGAGCATTTTGTTGCTGTAGACGTTGGATGTGGTCCTGGCCGGTACGCCCTTCTTTTGTTGCAGACGATGCCGCAACTCCATCTGACATGCCTCGACCGGAGCAGCAACATGATTGCCGAGACCGTTCGCGTCCTACGAGGTGCTGATATTGACCGCTTCGAGGCCACTACTGCAGACGCTGGCGCGTTTCCCCTAGACTCGAACTCTGTCGACGCGGTCTTTACCTTCAATGCCGTTCACCATTTCGTTATGCCAGCCTTTTTGTGGGAATCTAGACGTGTGTTAAAAAAAGGGGGCATGATTGGAATCTATTCTCGTCTTCCGTCTCAGAACGAGACAAGCATATGGGGCAAGTATTTTCCGGATTTCAATACGGTCGAGCGGCGGCTCTACTCACTTGACAGCATCGAGGCGGTTATTCGGAGCGTCCCAGGCTTGTCGCTCGATTCGATCAAATTATTCCAGTTCGATCGCGTCAGCTCATTGGAACGCCTCACCGAGAAGGCTAGGTCCGGGCATTATTCCACCTTCCGACTTTACACGAACGAGCGTTTGGAAGAGTGCATATCGGAGTTCCGAGAGAATGTCATGCGCGACTTCTCGGACGCATGCCAGATCCGTTGGACAGATGGAAACGTCTTTGTAGCCGTGAAGGCTTGCTAGTCATGAACGTGTGGCGTCCTACGCACATTGCACGGTCTCGTTCAAATAATCCCCCAAATGAAGCGTGAAAACGAGATAGCTCCAGCGTCGGGGAGATTGGGCGTGCTCCTGCCGGGAATGGGTGCGGTGGCGACCACCTTTATCGCCGGCGTCGAATTGGTGAGGAGAGGGCTTGGGGTACCGGTCGGATCCGCGACACAGCTGGGAACGATCCGATTGGGAGAGGGGCCGGCGAAACGTGTTCTAAAGATCTGCGATTTCGTTCCCCTTGCGAATTTATCAGACTTGGTGTTCGCAGGATGGGATGTTTTTCCCGACGATTGCTTCGCCGCCGCCCTGAAGGCGGGAGTGCTAAAAACTGCCCACCTGGACTCGGTGATGGACTTTCTTCGAAAAATCCGGCCGATGCCGGCAGTGTTCGACTCTGCATACGTGCCCGGTCTGTGCGGCGGAACAAATATCAAGTCAGCAAAGAGCAAGATGGATTTGGCTCAGCACCTTATTGAGGACATTGAGCGATTTCGAATCGACAGCAACGTCGATCGAATCGTTATGATTTGGTGCGGTTCCACGGAAGTCTTCATGGAAGGAGCAGAAGCCTACCTGGGAATCAAAGAGTTTGAAACCGGACTCCGAACGAGCGATCCTGCGATTGCCCCAAGCATGATTTATGCATACGCGGCCTTGAAATGCCATGTCCCCTTCGTCAACAGTGCCCCTAACTTATCTGTGGACATTCCAGCGCTTGTACAACTTGCAGAGATCAATGCAATCCCAATCGCGGGGAAGGATCTCAAGACCGGACAGAGCCTCATTAAGACAGTGTTAGCTCCGGGGCTCAAGGCGCGCCTTTTGGGACTGAGAGGGTGGTTCTCCAGCAATATTTTGGGCAATCGGGATGGTGAGATTCTCGACAATCCGCTTTCGTTCAAGACCAAGGAAGTTACCAAGCTCTCGGTCTTAGAAGAAATCGTGCAGCCAGATCTGTATCCGGAACTCTATAGCGATTTCCACCATTTGGTCCGGATCAACTACTATCCACCACATGGCGACAACAAAGAGAGTTGGGACAATATCGATATTACCGGCTGGCTCAACTATCCGATGCAAATCAAGGTGAATTTCCTTTGCCGAGATGCCATCTTAGCTGCCCCCCTCGTCCTTGACTTGGTGATGTTCATCGATCTTGCGCAACGAGCTGAGCTTAAGGGAATTCAAGATTGGCTTTCATTCTACTTTAAAAGCCCAATGTGCGCTCCGGCGGTCAATCGGGAAAACGACCTGTTCGTTCAATTGGCGATGATGGAGAGCATGCTTCGGTTCCTTATGAACAAGAAGGCGGCGAGTTCTGCATCGAAATAGAAAACCTTTCAGGTCGGCATATTCAGGTCTGCATATATAGTAGCCAGCGAAAGTGAAATAGGCGTTTCACTCGTTTGAGTTGAACGTCGCTTCGCGCAACGCGTACCCAGAAATAGATCGGCGGATCGCAAATCCCTTAGGAAAAGTTCGTGGCAAAGGGTGAGGCGCAAGCTTATGTTAGGGATTAGAAGGCACGTCAGTGTTCTAACCCGACAGCGACATCTATTCGCCGGTTGCTTCATGAACGATCTTGGTCAAGCGGTCGATATCCTTGACCAATAGCGCGTCGTCCCGACGTTCGATGATACCAATTCGCGATAAGTGGCTAAGCTCGCGCGTCACGGCCTCCCGATGTGTGCTGACGCGATTGGCGATTTCAACATGGGTGGGCGGTGGGACTATGCGCGCACCCTTACCCTCTCGAAGAGCCATGCTTGCCAGTCGCAACAGTTCGGCTTGGATACGGTTGCTTACATGCAGTGTGCTGAACTCATACACGCGATTTGTAACCGTGCGAATTCTCTTCACGAGCTGCTCTAGCACCGCTAGCGTCACTGTTGGTGTAGTCTGTAGCAGGGTTCTGAACGCCGCGCCGGGCATCGAGGCAACGAGGCACATTGTGCGGGCCTCTACACTGGCGGACCGGGGACGATGATCGATTGCAGCGTACTCGCCGAACGCTTCACCGGGATGTAACTCGCCAAAGCTCACGACTCTACCCGAGTATGAGTAGATGGTGACACAGGCCTCTCCGGCGGCGATCAAAAACACATCATCGGAGGCATCGAGATAGTCAACGATCAGCTCTCCCGGTTCATAGCGCCGCCAAGAACAGCCTCGCTGAATTTCTTCCAATGCAGCCGGTTCAAGGCCTGCGAATATCGCAATCCCTTTAAGAGAGCGACGATCCTGTGTAGCGTTGAACTCTGCCATGGCGCCGCGCGTAAATTGACTGTTCAGATAGAATACCACCTTACCCAAAATCTCAGATCCGGCGACTTGAGAATTTGCTGACTTGCCAAGGACTTTCTTGCCCCTACAGGACGACCGGGCCTTGACCCGAGAGAAACCATCTTCCGCGCTGGAGACGGGAACCCGTGCTGTGCAAGTTGGGAATTCATAAGGCGAAGGCCGCGACGGTTGTCAATGCTCAATGGTGTTGCTGCTCCTTCAATCCAATCTGGCGTGGGCAAACCAAGCGATACGAATCTGTTGCCCGTTGCGAGTATAACCGGCTAGAGTTAGTGCAATGACAAGGTACCAACGCTCTCGTTAACACCCTGTCTTTCGCCGCTCACAATACACCGATCTAATCCACGCGATGATCTTCCAAAGATCATCATCGGTCTTGATAATTTCGCCGAAGGGCGGCATGGGCCCGACTACGTGCTCTTTGCGCTTGCGTTGGTAACCTAGTTTCCGGAACGCGTCATCGGGGCTCAACTTACCTGTACCTAGCGCAATCAACCGAAACAAGGTGTCGTCGTCATTGCCGTAGATCCAGACCTGATTGGTTAGAGGCATGGCCATTCCTCCTCCTCCTCCGCCACCATGGCATCCATTGCATCCCGCAGCCATGTATTTGCGATGGCCTTCCTCAGCTACGCTGGCGAAGTCCGTGTACGGGCTCTTCAGCTGACCTTTAGGTGTGCTGAGTGCCCTCTCTAGAGGCGTCATAGTGCCTTCTGCGGCTAACACGCCTCCAGTTAGAGCCACTAGCGTCAAAACCATTAGAATTCCGCTGACTGTTCTTTGCATAACGCTTAAGCCTTATGGGTAAGACGCACAGCGGTTTTTGACGAACGATGGCAATTAGTTCGGCAGTGCTTCATCCTTCTGGCCTCCTAATTAATAGCCCATGTACGAATCGGGTCAATTTTGCGTTTCCGCAGGCGTCCCGCCAATGTTCGGAAAGACTGCAGGGTCAGATATGAACGGCATCGCTTCAATGTCGCAAGGTGCCAAGATCCGACAAACTGCACCGGTTAGCGCGCTTTTTTCAAACGAAAAGGAAGGCGTCGCCAAGTTCGCACAGCTGCTCAAGCCAATCGAGCCCTGCTTGAGTCGGAAATATGTTTGAAGGTTGGCAGGCAGCGGTTACCGTTAGCTCACGAAAAGCCTATATTGATGGGACGTGGTTCGTGTGATCAATGGCGAGGCAGAGACGCAATGCCGGAGCTATCGAAAGGGCTGTTGACTGATACCCAATCGTTGCGTCAACTGGGATGAGGAAAACAAAGCAGTACGCAAAATCATCAATATACTTCGCGGCGGCCATATCGCAACCGCCTCTCGAAAAAGTATTGACTCAGAAATGACTGCGCTAGCCAATCGCTTCACGGTTTAAAACTTAATGCCTCCGCCGGTTTTGCCGAGGAGCAAGAGCACGACATCTGCCCTCTCCCGTTGTGCAGGCGTTAGAACCTTGTAGAGAGCTTCAGTCGCTGGTTGCAACGCTTTCCTCGCATCGAGCCGTGCCTGCATCATGTCGGTCTGTGCCCGCATCCGGTCGATGCCCGCGCCCGACTGTTCAGCGGTTATCATGTTCCGATGCGCTGCTTCCAAGTTCTGCACATTGGCGCGTGATACGTCCTCGTAAGCCTTCCAGGCGGCAGACTGATCGTCAGTGATGCCGAGCAACGTCTTAGCATAGGCAAGTTGGCCCTCGACCCTGGCCAGGAGGTCTGATTGGACATAACCGACGTAGTAAATGCCGATGACTGAGCCCAATGCGTCTTTAATCGGTTCATAACCGGTGACATACGGCGTGCCAAGGATCGGGACCTTGCCATAGTATGCGTTGCCCATTCTGATCGCATCGAGAGCCGGGCCGGACAGAGTAGTTCCAATCGCCCGCCCGCTTCCGTCGGGCTTTGGCACATTCGTCGCAACGCGAATGTACTGATCGCCGCCTGATCTGGCTTGCTCCTTCACAAACAGCGTGGCAGTCATCCCTCGCCCATCTTCCTTTGCAATCTCATCGACCAAGCTAAAATTGTTGTTCATTTTGGTCGAACCGAAATACAAAGCCGGGGCGTCCTTGCCGCCAACCGCGTCTCTTCCGTCGATCTTTGGCTCTCCCAATTTCGCTGTCCGGTCCTTTAAAGACGCCATCGATTCCGCGATGCGCGTGTCCTCAGCGTTGCTAACGCTTGGCATCAGCGCGGGACTCGCAAAGAAGCCAGCCGCAAGGGCAAGCATGCCGACAACACGTGCTTTTTTGGCAAGTGGGCTTACTACGCCGGAGACCCCGATTAAGTTTGGAAATATAAATTTCATTGGTTGCTTTCTGGATGAGGGCGCCTTCACGCCTGTACTCCTGAGAGTGTGGCCAATGCTCGGTACGAATGTTCTCACATGATAGGAAGATATCATGAAAACACGTGCTAGGACAATGAAATGGTCAGCGCGCGGTCCTGGAGGCGTCTGCCGGCTGGTCAGATATGCTGATCGTCGAGGAGAGCGGCTGGAACGACAATGACGGCGACATCAATGCGCCTGGCTACAGCGAGGACCAGTTCGGTATCTGGGTTGGCGCCGATTACGCCATCAACAGCCGGTGATTTGTGGGTGCTGCCGCCCGCTATTTCGACTCCAACATGGACTTCAACAAATGGGGCGGGGTGTCTGGCGGGTCGATCGATTATGACGGCGGTCAAATTGGGCTCTATGGCGGTTGGGACAACGCGGTGTGGTACGACCGCGCCATCGCGAAGTTTGGCTGGTATAGCGGCAACAGCC
>CAZUKP010000048.1:0-23507 GCA_964620915.1 uncultured Hyphomicrobium sp.
CGTCAGGCTCATAACCTGAAGGTCGTAGGTTCAAATCCTACCCCCGCAACCATCACTAATTGCTCAGCCCTGTCCGCGGGGTCGCGGGCGGGGTTTTTGCTGGCCTCGGCCAGTCTGAGGATGGCCGCGATCTCGCCATGGAGGTCGACCCTGAGTTTGGCTTGATCAGGTGAAAGAACGACCCGATCAACAAGCGCGCGAATAGCCTCGAACGCGTCCTGCTTGTGCTCTTCCAATTGAACCAGCTCGGCTAGTTCCTCGACCTGTTTGCGGTAGACCTCAGCCATGTTCGGGTGCAAACGGACAGGCTCCTCATGCCAATCCGCCAGCTCCTGTTCGAGCGTCGCTTTTCTGGTCTCCAGCGCAAGCAGCTCGTCTTTCAGGGTGAGGGCAGCTACGCCTTGAGCGATCGCATCCACGATTCGCCGCAGCCGGCTCTTGACCATGCGCAGGTCGGATTCCTTGCGGGTGCGCTCAGCGGCCTTGGCACCCCGAAGCTGATTGGCGGTCTTGGTGAACTCATCACAGAACAACTTGAAGAGGGCTGGGTCCATAAGGTGATGCTTCAGCCCATCAAGGATGGTTGCCTCCAATACGTCGCGGCGGATGTTGAGCCGATTGCTGCAGGTGCCGTTGTTACGTGCATTGGCACACCCATAGAGCGTCCTGCTGATCATGGTGTACCCGCCGCCACAGGTGCCGCACGTGAGGAACCCCGAGAGCAGAAAACGGGGGCGTCGACGTTCCCACACCTTGCCAAGCCGCCGGTCGGGGCGCGTGGCGCGCTTGACAGCCAGTTGCCGGGCCTTGACCTCGTCCCAAAGATCGTCTGGCACGATCCGTAATTCCGGGACCTCCTTGCGGACCCATTGATCAGGCGGATTGAGCCTTGAGCGGCGCTTGCCACTATCTGGATCCTTCACATAGCGCAGCCGATTCCACACCAGCCGTCCAACATAGAGCTCGTTATTAAGGAGGCCGGTGCCGCGCTTGGCGTTGCCGTTAATAGTCGAGGCGCTCCAGCCCTTCCCGGAAGGCCCAGGGATACCATCCTTGTTCAATTTGAACGCAATGGCCCGGGGTGATTTGCCACCCGCGTAGTCGCGAAAGATTCGCACAACAACACGAGCTTCCTCTCGATTGATTGACCTTTGGCCGGCATTCGTAGAGCCAGGACCTTGCCCCTGCACAACGTCATAGCCGTAAGTAATCCCGCCGCCCGAGAGGCAGGCCTCAATGCGTCCTCTCAGGCCCCGCCTGGTCTTCTCGGCGAGATCCTTGAGGAAAAGAGCATTCATCGTTCCCTTCAGTCCGACATGGAGATCGGTGATCGCACCTTCACTCAGGGTGATGATTGAGATCTCGGCAAATCGCATGCGCTTGTAGAATCCAGCCGCGTCTTCCTGATCCCGGCTGATGCGATCGAGCGCCTCGGCATAGACAACATCAAACTTGCCGCGAGCGGCGTTATCGATCAGTGACTGAATACCCGGGCGGAGCAGAGTGGCACCAGACACCCCATGATCAGAGTAAACCTCAGTCAAAAGACTGCCGTCGGCGTCGAGACGCTCTCGGCAAAGGCGAACCTGGTCCGCTATCGAGCAATCGCTCTGCTTGTCACTCGAATAGCGGGCATAAATTACGGCACGTCTCATGGGTTGGTCCTCAGTTGATCACTCCGGCGAACTCCGGAGCCTCCGAATCTGCGTCTGATAGTCTCGCGCCGCCTTGAGGCTGGTGGCAAGATTGTATTGTCGCTCGGTGGTGGCAAAACTGCGGTGCCCGAGCACTGCGGCGGCGGCGCGGACGTGCTCGGGGTCATGCACGGCGATCGAGGTCGCGGCGCAGTCCCGGAACAGATGCGGGTTCACCGGTCTGCCAAAGGCAATCTCCGTGCGTTGGGCGATCCTGATCCCAAGCGTGTGAGCGGCCTGCGGCTTGAAGCCATAGCCAATCCAAAGCCGGTCACCGCAATAGCGGTTGCACACGAGGAGCGGCCGATAGTGAGCCAAATATCGCTCGAGGTACGGCACCAGCCTCGCTGGAAAGGGCACGTCGACCGGCTCCCCCGTCTTTGTCTCCGTCGCTGGGATGCGGATGCGCCATCCCCCTAACTCTCGTATCAGATGTCGGTGCAAGGCCAGGTCGGTGAAATTCTTGCGCCGTAGGGGGCGCATTGCGAGGAGTGCGAGCTGGAGACCGTCACGATAGACGCAGGCGTTCTTGCGGATATTCTTGTGCGCGCCCCGCTCGGCATCCCGCATGAGCTTCAGGCCGAGTTCAACGAGAGCGGCTGGATCCTGCAGCCTCGCTCGCTTGTGGCTCGTCATGGCTTGCTTGGGCAGTCGGTTGATGAACCTTCGGAGATGGGAGCGGTCAGAGTCGGGAATCATTACACACAAAGCACGCTCGAGCGCGATAACGCGGTTGAGTACCGTAGCTCGGCTCAAGCCCTCTTGCATGCTCCGCACATAGGCTAATAGTCGCGCCGGAGAGCAACGAAGGCTAAGTGGCTCGGCAGGGTCAAGCAGGTCGTGAGTTTTCAACCAGGACAGCCAGTGGCCGTACCCCTCGCGCACGGTTTCACGGGTGCGTGATGCCCACCGCGCCGCCGGGCGGCTGTCGGTCAGAAGATCACCGCCGCGTAGCGCCTGGTCCCAGAGCTGTTGGTCGGGTTCCGGCCAATGCTCGAAAGCAAGTGAACTGCGGATCTTGAGCATGACGTCTCCTCCAGCGCTTGTTCTTGGCATCCGAACTGGCTTGCGCAACCTCAAAGCGGCGATTCTCGATATGCTGGTCGTAGTGGCGGATGGCCTCGAAGATTTCCATTCCCGCATAAAAGCGGATGGTGGTCTCGATCGACGTGTGGCCGAGCAGCCTGCGGACCACCTCATGACCTCCTGGGTTGTGTTTCAGATAGAGAAATCCGGCGAGGTGCCGGAACTGGTGGGCCGTCAGGCGCACCCCGGTTTCCCGCTCCACGGTCTTGGCGATTTGCATGCTGAGCAGAGCCGCCTGCTTGGGCCCTTCAGCTTCGCCAGGGAAAAGCCAATCATTGCGGGCACGGACCAGCTTCGGGCGAAATTTGTCAAGATAGAGGTCGAGAAGCGCGACGGTTGAGGGAAGCAGGGAAAATTCGAGCTCGATTTCGTTCTTCACGGCATCGGCCGGAAAGTAGAGATGCATCCGCGCCTCCTTGCCGCCGCAGAACCTGATGAGATTGCGCTCGAGATGAATGGCAGCGAGGTTGGAGACCCGCACCGGAGCCACGGTCAGCAGCTCGATCGCAAGCCCGAGCTGCACTTCCACAGCATGCCCAACCTTGATTTCAGTGCGGTTGCGATGCCGGCGGGCGATGGTCTCGGGAAGGGCGAGGAACTTGCTCACCAAGGCCTCGTCCTCGAAGCACCGCAACGTGGCTCGGTTCTTTTCGGTCATGCCATGGCGGCCAGGGCTAAGACGGTTGCGAATGCCAACAAGCTCGGCGAGGTGAGCAGAAGGCACGCCAACCCAGTGCTTGGCCAGTGTGCACAACAGCTTGGCCATCTGATGAATATCGGCGGAGGATCGTCGGCCATTGCGTTCCAGAAAAAACCGCAGGCCTTGTCGCACAGTTTCGGTTTCTACAAGATCGGCAATGGTCCGCAAGGTGAGGGGATCACTCCCACTCAAGACGAGCGCCGAGACAAGCCTTCTTAAGAGCGTCGCCCGAGATCTGGCGCTGACAGGCTTGATCGGGCGCCGGCTCGTGGGCGACAGAGGGTCGGGGCTAATGGCGGCCTGGAGCATGGCATCGATGTCAGCCTTGAGCGACGAGGGGAAGCTTTCCCAGGGCAGCGAGTACCAGTTGCGGCGGTCGGGAACCACCATGATGGTGCCAGGCCAGCGGGGCACTTTCTTCACGGCCCAGTTCCAGGCGCGACACGCGTCGCGATAAACCTGCCTCGGCCTGGCGCGCAGGCCCCAAAGTTCTATCTCATCGGCAAATCGCTCGAATTCTTCTTGGGTCACGTCCTGAGGTGGGATGCCAAACTCCGAGCAGCGGTGCATAAAGCGCGAGAGACTCACGCGCTGCGGCCGCCTCGGCAAAAAATCGTAGAGCCGCTGCCATTCAGGGGAGAGCGAAGAAACATGGCGACTAGGCAAAGCCGCTATTCCTGTCAGCCTGAGCGCCTTGAGCGCAAGAGAGCGAAGATTGGCCCACCGGCCACGGCTGAGCCCAAAGCGAGCCGGCGCGAGTTCATTCAAGCGCGACCTCAGCCAGCGAGGATTGGCGGGAATGTCGTTGAGAGGCCGACCAATGATTCGAGCAAGACTGCTCAGGGCCGAGCGGCAGTCGGCCCTGGTGCGGGCGGGCAGACCCTCCACCCTCTCCAGGTGCTGGAAAACGTGGTCCAGGGTTGGGAGGGCTGAATCAGCCCAATTAATGCTTCGTGATGGCCCAGTAATAGTCATGGATGGCCTCGTTATGTCATGTTTTGTACTCAGTAACACGAACGTTAATACAATTCTATCTAAATTGCTTGGAAGTATACATCTATGTATTAACGACATTTTTGTTATACAATGACTTAGGAGGTCAGCAGCGGACTCCTGTGTTACCTCTTCGCCCTCATTAGAAAAGTCGCCAAGTCCCCCGGGCTGATCCGAATCGTCCGTCCGATGCGGTAATGGGGCAGGTCGCCGTTCTCAATCTGGCGACGAACCGTGCGAGGCGAGACGTGCTCAATGTCAGCGGTTTCATTGATCGTAAGCAGCGGCGTGTTGGGAGGAGCTGGCTTATTCACGGGTAGACCCCTGGGTGTCGTCGGAGCTAGGAGGACTAGTAGAGAGGCGCCATTCACGAGCGGCGCGGCGCGCCAAGAGGCGCACCAAGGCTTCTATCGCCTGTTGCGCAGACGATGAGCCGGGATGAGGCCTCGGTGATTCGCGCGTGGTTTTCACACCCGGGATGATCACCGAGGCTGCGGGCAATTAATAATCCTGAGAAAGCCGACGTGAGACCTCTAGCCTCGGCCAGCGTTTCGGATCCGCTCGATATGCGCCGCGGCTTGGTAGGGCGTGCCGGTTTGGTCGATCAGGCGTAGCCCCGCCAACAGGAAATCGAGACCGGCACCGTAGGGCTCGCCAGCCTCTCTCTCCTTTGAGGTGTCGGTCGCCTTGGCGTAAGTGATGGCTCCGCCGGTCAGGACTTCATAGATTTGGGCCAGCCGATTGGCATACTCTTCGAGCGGAATGTCACGCGGACGACCATGTCGGTCGAGCTTGTAGGCAAAATGCTTGCAGACCGCCTCAGCGACCTTTCGCAGGAGATTGGGACTGTCGCCGAGCCTCTCGACCCAATCTGAAGGGATATCAACCCCAAAGTCACCAAGTCGGAGAAGGGCAAAGCGGATGGCGCTCTTTGCCGGCCTGAGATTATTTTCATCCTTATCACGCTCTAGGATATTCTGAAGCCGCTGCTTCGTCGGCCATTTTTTTAGATCCCGGAATTGCCGAAGGAAGTCTCGGTGTGAGGCACACCTCGACTCGGCGACAGTAAGGGCGATCTGATAGTCGGCCATCGCGCCCTCCACGCCCGCGAGGGCTACCACGCGCGTATCTGGTTCACCTACCTGCCTTGGTTCGGGCGATAGTGGTAAACGCTCTATAACCGTAATGAACTCGTCGACGTCCTCTTGTGGAGAAAAGTCCGCAAGGAACGCACGCAATTCCGCCGCGGCCTCCGCGAAACCGTTGGTCGTGATGCGGTGTGCCGAGTCGCGTTCAGTACGGAGCTTGCTTTCTGGCGGAAGGTTCACCTTCACACGATCCATCTTTGATCGAGTCTTTAGAGAAAAATGGCGTTCTCCAGCCTAGTGAGTTTCAGAGAGCATTGCGCGCGACCTTGGCACACCCGAAGGCAAAGCGACACAGACTCGAATACGTGTTGCTAGCCGAACTTCTGCAGCAACTCAACGCCATGCCGGAATAGCCTCGCTAGCGCTTCCCGCTCGCATGCCTCTGATCGCTTCCACCTTGGCGATGGCCTGACCGGCGTCGCCGGCCTTGATGTCCTGATCTGCAGCAGGGCTATCCTCAGCTACCTCGGAGACCATCGCGCCCTTTGCCTCTGGCAAGCTGATTGAATCGGCAATGTCGTCGGCGACTTCTGAATGACAACACCCAGCCAGCCGCGATCAATGGTGCCATACTCCTTTAGCTGACCCACGACCTCTTTTGCGGGGACAGCTGGCACGGCGAAAGCAATGCCAACATTGCCGCCGCTGGGAGAGAAGATTGCGGTGTTCATCCCTACGACTTCCCCATCCAAATTGAAGGACGGACCTCCAGAATTTTCGTGGTTCACGGGAGCATCAGAGCGATATGGTAATCAATCGGAGCGTTTCCTACGTCCGTGAGAACTTTCATGCGAGTGGTGTGTTGCTAGCTTGCGCCTTCGAAGTCGTTGGTAGGCGTCCGACAAGATCAACAAAATCGTCAACCACTTCAGGGAGAGAATCGTAGGCAAGAAAAGCGCGTAGTTCGTTAGCGGCTACTGCTAAATGTGCAAGTGTCATGGGCATGTGTAGCTGACCATCACTTTGAATCCTGGCACGGGACTAGAATGTCGACGATCTTAATGCATGTCCGAAGAGCGTGGACGACGAACTTGGGGTGCGATAGATAACAAAGGACGGCGGCGCAGCAGGGTAATGTAATTTCCTTGACCTCGCTCAAAGTCGACTCGGTACTGTCAGCGCAAATAAAAGCCGCAATGTACAAAAAGATCTTGGTTGCCAACAATGGCTCCGAAGGAGCATTCAAGGCACTTACCGAAGCATTGCGCCTTGCCCAGTCGCATGGCGCCGAAGCGCACATGATTTACGTCGAAGAGAGCGTGGCGTGGAACTCACAAGACTTCCTAGTTGAAAAGAAGTCGGTGGATCAGAAAGTTTTGGACTTGGTTGCAAGGTCTGAGGCTGAAGCAAACAATCAGGGCGTTAGGCTCATTAGTCACACGGTCTTGGGTCGACCGGCCTCGGCTATTGCGGACTTCCTGCTGTCACATGGCGACTTTGACTTACTTGTAGTTGGACTTAATGGACATTCGGCGCTCTACCACAAGATCCTTGGCAAGACTGCCAACCATCTTGTCGAACACGCTCCGTGCACGGTCCTGGTGGTGAAATGAAGAAGGCGAGCCTCCTTTCGTCAAGGCCAACCTCTAGGTATTACCCACTTCAGGTATTGCCTACTTCGAAGGCCAGTCTGAGTGAACGACGACACACAGGCTGGTTGACCTCCACGAATAGCGGTGTTGTCGTGGGATGGATCCGCCCATGTCTCTGCCGCTGCAAGAAGTGAGGAACGAGGGCAAGTAATGTTCGCTTGTGGCACGAAGCGGACTCCGCTTTTGACCTAGTAGATACGTGGGGCTGGTTTGTGCTGGCTATTGCCGACCTTGAGTTTGCCAATGATATGACCACCCTTGACGGTCAGCCCACAACTGCAAATATTCTATCATGAGTTTTAGCTTTTGTGAGGGGGTACCGATCGATGGCTGCCTTGAACGACGCCAATCGACTCTTAGCGCTGCAAAAAACTGGCTTGCTCGATACGCCGTCCGAGGAAACTTTCGACCGTCTTACACGACTTGCAAGCCGGGTCTTACGCGTACCCGTCTCTCCATTACCCTGGTCGATGCCGACCGGCAATTCTTCAAAAGCCAAGTCGGGTTGCCCAAACCTTACGATACGACGCGTGAAACGCCGCTCACGCACTCGTTCTGCCAACACATAGTCGCCAAAGAAGATATTTCGCTGGTCAACGACGCCAAAACAGATCCCCTAGTATGCGATAATCTTGCGGTGCGTGACCTTGGTGTAATTGTTGCCTATCTAGGTGTTCCTTTGCGTATGCCCGACGGTAGTGTGCTCGGTTCGCTCTGTGCTATCGATAGGAAAGATCGTGAATGGGCCCCGGAAGATATTTCGGCACTTTGGGATTTAGCGCAGATTGTCATGGACGAGATTCTACTTCGACTGAAAATGGCGGAACGGCGGGAACCCGAGTCTAAAGAAAAGCGACACGACGAATTGTACAACGAACTAAAGGGAACTATCGTAGCCGTGCATTCGATCTTGAAGGCAGTGAAGGCACGACTAGACACTCATGGCACCTAAGCTCGCTTATCAGGTCCGCCTTAACCTCAAAAGCGGACATGGACAGTTAAAGAAGTTTGCAAACGGAACCAGATCGCAGGCGTGCCGAGGGGTTTAGGGATCGGTCCTGTCCGGGTCAGAAGCGAACATTGGCCAGCGGATCAGTGATGTACACTTTGCCCTGAAAGCTCACTCACGTTTTTAGGTCAGCTAAAAACCACAATTGATGGCAAGCGGGAAAGAGCGGGTGGCTAGCGGGTGCGCCGCTCTAATTTGGCGCTAGCGAGCGCGCCTCAGCGCGACAATGCAGTGTCGATCCCGGTTTACTCTTCTGGGCAATTTCAGAGGTCATACTAGCCAAGTAGCAGGTATAATTATCCTAATGGCCCATATGGGACATCCCCAAATAAGCAAGAAACACTCCTGATCTAGGTTATTTTGGCAGATGCGACGCAGGTAGCATTAATGGTCCTCTGGCACGAGGAGCCTTTGTTGGTCTATGGTGAGGAGCGAAAAGCGCCACTCGCTGCCCACAACGCTTTTCAATACTCGAAGCAACGAATCGTGACGCCGTATTCAACTGAGTCTCGGAGGAAGCACAGTTATGTATGAAGCTGATCCTCGGACACGCAGGACGAAAAAGGTAGCCGCGCGCGAGACCAGTGTTTCACGGCGGATTGCCACGCCTAACGAGGATGAAAAGAAGACCAAGAAGCAGCTCATAAGCGAGTTGCTCGGCTTACGTGAGCAGATTGGTGATCTGGAAGCATTCAAGACTGAACCCGAGGGGATCGCCAAGCAAGCAGAAAGCCGCCACCAGCGGCTCCAACATCTACTGGCTGTCAGTCCTGCGATCATCTACACCACGCAAGCGTCGGGCGACTATGCGTGCACATTTGTCAGCGACAATCTTCAGGCGATCATGGGTTATTCGCCCGACGAAATGACAACAGATCCTAAGTCCTGGCCCGACCATCTGCATCCCGAAGATGCTCCCAGAATTTTAGGTGAAATGCCCTCCCGGATTGAGAAGGGAGGAGGGACGGTAGAGTACCGTTTCCGGCATCGGGACGGGCATTACATCTGGATCCAGGACACGTTCAAGGTTGTCCGAAACGAGATGGGTCAACCCTCGGAGCTTATCGGCGCCTGGGCGGACATTAGCGACAGCAAACGCTCGGAGCAGGTGGCGTTAGAGGCCAATACAGAACTTCATGACATGAAGCGCTATTTAACGCGTTTAATTGAAAGCTCAAGCGATGCCATCATCGCCACAGACAAGGACGCGAAAGTCGTTGTCTTCAACGAGAGCGCAGAAGCCCTGCTCAGCTATCGGTCGGAGGAGATAATCGGCCGGAATGCAATGGAGCTATACGCGAACGAGAGCCTGGCCAAGGAAGTGCTGCGCGAGATGCGTAAGCGTGGTGGAAGCGTCGCAAGCTACGAGAGCGTCCTAAAAACCAAAGATGGAGCGGACATTCCCGTTTTGATTTCCGCTTCGACGCTGTTCGGTGAGCATGGTGAGGAACTCGGGACTGTTGGGTTCGCTATAGACCTTAGAGCGCGTAGGCAGGAGGAAGAGCAGCTTCGCACGGCGCACGTCGAGCTTGAGAAGCGGGTTGAAGAACGAACGGGCGAGCTGAAAGCGGCACGCGAGCGCTTGCAGTATCTGATGACAGTGACGCCCGCGATCGTCTATACCAATAAGGCAACGGACTATAGCTGCACCTTCGTCAGCGAGAACGTGTCCAGAATTATGGGTTTCTCCGCATGGGAGATGCTGGAGGATAAAGATTTCTGGACGGTGAGACTCCATCCGAGTGATGCTGAACGTATTTTCGAAGAAATGCGTCCTCTCATGAAGGGAGGCGGGGGAACATTAGAGTACCGCTTCCGGCATCGAGACGGCCATTATATCTGGATTCAAGATACCTTCAGGGTTGTCGATGACGAACAGAAACCTAAGTCGTTGATCGTCGGGTCCTGGGCGGATATTTCCGACCGCAAGAAGGCGGAGCAGGCGCTCGGGGAGCGCATGGCCCTAATGAACGACCTAGAAACGCTAGTTGGCGCCAGTCCCGCGATAATCTACACGACTCAGGTTTCGGGCGACTATGCCTGCACGTTCGTCAGCGAGAATCTGAATGCGATTATGGGCTACTCCCCCTGGGAGATGCGTGACGACAAGAAATTCTGGGTCAAACGTCTCCATCCGGAAGATGCTACGCATGTGTTTGCCAAGATGAACGAGCTATTCGACGAGGGAGAAGGTGCATTAGAGTACCGGTTCCGCCATCGAGATGGGCACTACATCTGGGTCCAGGATACCTTCACGGTCACACACGATGAAGACGGTAAGCCCAAGGAAATTGTTGGTTCCTGGGCTGACATAACAGACCGCAAGCGAATTGAGGCCGAACTACAAAGACTTGCCGAACAGCTGGAGCTGCGCAAGCAGTTCATACGTGAGACGTTCGGGCGCTATGTAACGGATGAAGTGGTCGAAACAGTGCTCGAGTCCTCTACCGGACTGCAAATAGGCGGAGAGAAGCGCAAGGTTACGATGATTATGACCGACCTACGCGGCTTTACGTCTTTGTCGGAGCGGCTAGCACCCGAGAGGGTGGTCGAAATGCTTAATCGTTATTTCGCGACAATGGTCTCAGTCATCAAGCAGTATAACGGCACAGTTGACGACTATATCGGGGATGCGATCTTCATTATATTCGGGGCTCCGGTCTGGCAGGAAGACGATGCCGAGCGCGCGGTTGCCTGTGCTGTGGCCATGCAGTTGGCCATGGCCTCGTTTAATGAACAGAATAAGCAAGAAGGCCTACCAGAGCTCGAAATGGGGATCGGCATCCACACGGGTCAAGTCGTGGCGGGCAATATTGGTTCGCCGGAGCGAATGAAGTACGACGTGATAGGAAGCCAGGTTAACCTTACCTCACGCATAGAGTCATTTACCATCGGCGGCCAGATCCTGATCTCCGAGGTAACCCGCCAAGAAATAGGACACATCTTAAAACTCGGAATGGAGATGGAGGTGCAAGCTAAGGGCATCGAAAATCCCATCACCCTGACGGAAGTCTTGGGAATCGGCGGCGCGCACAAGCTCGTTCTACCGCAACGGGGGGACACGCTTGTGGAGTTGGGTGACGAGGTTCCTTTGCATTATCAGATTGTGAAGGCCGCACAGCCGGCGGGAGCAATAGCCAAGGGTAGTCTGACGAAGGTTTCGCGCAAAGGGGGGGAAGCGCGCTTGGAGGCGGACGTCCCAACATTCAGCAATCTCAAGATGCGTCTTATCGGTGACCAGGGCCACGAAATTCCTGGAGAGCTTTATGGCAAGGTCATGGGGAAAATTTCGGAGAGCCCCATGTGCTTTTCCATTCGCTTCACCTCGGTGCCACCCGAGATCGAGAAGCTATTGAGCAATTTAACAGCCATCACTCAACCCGAGACGCGGCGGCCGGACCAGCAGAGCCCCAAGGACCCTGATGGGTCGGAACATGCTAAGCCGAGAACAGGTGTCAGTTCGTAGGCAGTCCGCGCATCGAAAATCTTTGTCGAAAAATCTTTGATGTCAGATGCGATGCTGATTACGGCTAAGCAATACGCCAAGGCCACGAGTTCTTTGTCAAGGTGCGGCCCCTAATGATCTTCGCCGGCCAACACTCGGTACCGTCACTAAGCGCCTGCGGACCTCATCGTCCCGAACAATAGACAGCAAGCAGCAGAGCAGAACGCCGATCTGCTCGTGCACCACCTGAGGGACCGCAAGCAACCCTGACAGTTAAGTCATTGATTTTATTATGTGGTTATTCTCACAGCGGAACCTAGGCCGAAGCCCTAGAATCTCTCTCAAGCTCAAGATGGTCTTGGGCTTTGGAAAAGGGAGATTCCACGATGTTCCCGCTCACTCATAACCAGCTGCTGAAAATCGCTGCGGTCGGTGCCATTGTTGCTTGCAGTGCTGCGAACACCCCGGCCCGTGCCGATGAAATGGCCCAGAATTTAGGGCCGGTTGGGCCTCATGAGCCCATTCTCGCCAAGGTTGGCAATAAGCGTGTCATCGCCTTCTACGCACCCGGAACCGGTACCTGTAACGTCCAAGCGGTAATCTGGAATGGGGATGATACGGATGCCGTTACCGCGGCGGGCATTCGGGTTAGCTTAGACCCGGGCCAAACCGCTTATATCGACAGCTCCGAGAACAAGTCGCTCACTCTCCGGTGCGGTGACTATGCTGAGACGCTTGCGGCCGTGGACACGGAGCAGAACGTTGCATCGAAGTAAGCTTTGGGGCGGTTGGAGGCCTTGAATTTTCCGCCCGTTGCGTGCGCCACCGTCAACTTGCCACGCAACGGGGGAGGTGGACCGCGTCTCAATCCGCACGGCATTTGGGCACCCACTCAAGCCAAAGGGTTCCAGAGGACCAACCAACATTGCTCCTTCAGTCGCTGCGGCGAGACGCTAAGTGGTTGTATTGCTTGGTTATTCTCACAGTTTGAATCAGTGCGAGGAGCTAGAACGGGATTACCGCTGCCGGATCTTAGGAAGAAAGATCGTCCCGACCGGGATCAGGAATCTGACCGGTCGCGCTTTTATGTCATCAATCTCCTACATCAACGCCGACCTCGTGTTGTTTCGGATTTTCATTGCACAAGGCTATTGAGCATGAAATAGACCCTACCCATCGCCTGATTTTGTGTGGCAATTGTCACAGCTCTAACATTGTTGAGCCACTTAAGCTATGCAATGAATAGGTCATCAGTTCTGATTGCGAGCGCTGTTACTCTTGTCTCAGTGATGTTCGTCCCCTCTACTGCATACTATCCGAGGCAGGGCCACTGCGACTATCCGCGTTTCAGGTGGGGTTGGTACAGATCCGTTCCGCCATACGGTTACTACGTGCGACAGCATTGGCACCGTCGATACTAGGTCAAAAGCGACGCATTGCCGCGAACGCGGCGAGTATGCCTAAACTGTTGACGGACGGGGGGGCTTGGTTTCGAAAGTGTTTGCACTTTAAATGTCCACAAAACTCTAAACTACCAAAACTTGACAACCTCTCGTGGCTAATTCTTACCCGCCGCTTTCTGTGAGCGACTGATTAGTTTACCTGTTCGAGTCATGTGCACTCCCGGTTGACCCTCCTCGCAATTAAAGATTGTCTGTTAGGGGGGGGACCGCCCCCATCAGCTTGGGCTCGGCGGTATAAGACTATGGGCTGTGGGTGCGCAATATCGAATACTGCTGAGGCCGTGACACACATTTCTGACCGCGAGCGGCCGACGATAAGACTCGTCAAAATTGAAACGATCGCTTGCCACATCGGAGTTATTACCTCTCAAAGAGCGCCCCCCAGACCCATCTTCTGAGGGACTTTGTCACAATGCGTCATGTGAATCTCCCCGATTGCGATCGGTTTATTGGCCGGCTCCCCCGGTGATGTATTTGCTCGCGTCAACAATGCCCAGCGTATCGGCGGAGTCACCGCATCTAAGGTTGAGCGACTGATCTGGACTGTCGACATGGACCACCTCATGGGGGGCCAAGGTCACCCGAAACCGCGTCGCTGAGCCGCCACTGACATCAGTGCGATCCCACACCACGACATGCATGCCGCAGTGGCCGCCATCCGTCTCGTAGAAGGCAATGACGCGCTTGCTGCCGACATTTGTGAGAATGGGTTCGTTTGCGCCGACCGGGCCGAGGTTTTGTGGGAGATCCTCGGCATAAGTCGGCATACTTGCTGCGGCAAGGGCGAAGGCCCCCGCCGCAAAGCCTAGACACCAGTTCCGTACGAGCGGATACATGGCAAATCTCCTTCTCGGCTTCGGCCCAAGACCATTCTTGAGCCTCAGAAGAGTCTCGCGCGGCGCAGCGTTATGGTCTGTGGTAATTGCCACATTGCTCTTGTGGCAAGTATCATATCTGCAAAATGATCGATCGCCTGGGCGTCGGGCTACGTCCGCTTTTGGCACCCAGCAGCCATGGATCACAATGCTGAATGAGTCCGCTTTTCAGAGCAAGCAACATCGCTGACCCACCATCTCGATGTATACTCTTACACCGCGCAATGGGCATCAAAAGTTGAGCGATCTTCTGCGATTCGTTGGCGGCTAATGGGTTCTCTTAAAGCCACCCACTGTCCCTTCCGAATGGAAGCAAAGGTTCACAATCGTAATTTTCTCGAGCACCGGTCCCCTCGGTGGACTTCACGTCCGGGTTTTAGTGCACATTTAAGTCTTCTAGGAACGTGATAATCCTGCACACACACACGTACGATTGCCGCGAAATGCTGAAGTCTAAGGCCACCTCACTCTGAGATGGTTATCTCGCGTACTATGCGTGGAATAAAGGAAGCCGCCACCTTTTGGGGGCGGCGGCTGAGAAGTAAGGTAACAACAGTGCGAGGTTATCGTAAAGGTACGCCCTGCCATTTGTCCATTTGTCAAGGTGTCGCAGACTGTAACTAAGATCGGTTCATGCACGCTGCTCAACAGCTTGCAATGTGTTGAACGGTAGGCCGTCATCATGCATCGATCGAAATGACTCGCCTAATTTCGTCACTCCTGAAGCCCACGGCTGCGGTGTTTTTGCGTTCTGGCAGCACAGCAACGTCATAGAGTTCGGTCACTAGTCCTTCGATGCGAGCCCAATGCACAATGTCTCCGCTACTCAAATCAATAATGTAAATGCCGCAGCGTGCATCGACCTTGTGATCCATAAGGTTGTCATCAAGCTCGAGACCGGAAAAGGTCTTATTTTCCCGTGGCTTAGAGAGACCGATGACGGCAAAGTTTCCGCTGATATTCAAGCCCCGCAAATAGCCTGGACAAAAGGCAAGGCATTCGAACTTCCCCTTTGCTAGGTCAACCCTACCAAAGTGGCCAGTTCCCGAATTCAACATCCATAGATCGCCATTATGCAGCCGCGGCGAATGCGGCATCGACAAACCGCGAGCAACGATCTCGTTGGACTGACAGTCAATGACGATGCCGCCATTGGTGCGGTTATCGCGCCAACCATCGGCAATATTGGATTCGGCCACTGCCGTGGCATAACTGGGCTTGCAGCCATCACAGGCGATGCCATTGAGGTGGCACCGATCCTCGGCCGCCAGTCGATCAATAAAGGGGGGTCTCCAAAGTACTTTGAAGCTGTAAGCTTCGCTGACGGTGCAGATGCAACTGAACAGAGTGTTCACAAACAGGAGTTGGCCTCCGGGTGTGACGGCTAAATCGTGCGCGTCGACATCGCCGGTGTAATAACTGACCTGTGGCACAAAAAGAGAATCATATCCACCTTGAATAGGCTGCCGACCACCAACATCCACAAACTTGAGAATCTGGTACAGGGTTGCCACCCAGAGACCGCCGTTTGCGTATGCCAGCCCCATGCATCGCTCAAACGTGCGGTTAAAGATCGACAACTTCCCTTTGGGGTCGAGGCCAATGAAGAACAGCTTGCCCACTTGATAGGTGGTGAAGGCGATATTGATCTTCTGCTCGGCGAGCCAGGATTCGAACTGCCGCGAGGTCGTCAGTTCAAACTTAACTTCTTGCTCTGCAACAGCTCGTGCCGAACCTGAGCGCTTGGATTGGTTTCCTTGGGTTTGCTTGGGTGGTTTGTTCACCGGCTCAATTCCTATGCCCGGCATGTTGTGCTGTTGTCATAAGAATCTCTAGCGAGATAATCGTCCGCTCTCCGGCAGTGGCTCGAAGACGCAGTTTATTCACGTCAGCGCCACGGATGCAAAAATAAGGGAGGTAGGACACCCACCCCGTTACGGAAAAGTCACATTGCTTGCGACCATTTCCCTCCGGTGGGTCCTCCAGGACTCAGATTTCCAACATTGCCTTTGTCGAAAAAAGTACTCAGCCCGCGAACTCTCCACAGCAGGCACGGTCAGGCAACACGCCCAGAGGTCGATCTGCCCTCGGCCGGACTCTTCATGCATGAGTGAGATGCCCTCAGCTCACTGACGGCAACGATCGCAAGCCTTTCGCGGGCACGTGATAGTTTGAGCGGTATTTTCTAGGCTCGCCCATATTTTGTGTTCTTCGATTATGCTCAACGAAGTCCATATACTACTCGGACCATAGTCGCATTAGATTATTATAAATTTGTGTCAGCTTCATATGTTGTTTAGAACTTCCTGTTTTTTGGTACACTTCTGCTCTAACTTGTGCTAAGTCGTACAGAATGTTCCTGTATTCTTCGTTTTTTACATAACTCGTGACCCATCCTATAGAGACCAACCTTGTTCCTTTAGTCACTTTATTCACTCTATGTAACACAGTACTCGGGTACATAACAATGCTTCCAGCATCTAACTTAATTGTACTTTCTTTCCCTTTGTCCTCTATGATAAGTTCTCCGCCTTTATAGTCGTCTTTGTCGTTAAGAAAGACAGTAAAAGAGAAATCCGCGCGCCTTCCATTCTGTATCCAAGAATCTGAGTGAGTTCCATAATGCATGTCCTCTTCATATTTTACGATCATTAACTTGCAAAACCCCTTAAATAATATGGCGTTAAGAAACAACGGTGATCCTAAAAGAACTTCTTTGATTTTGTCGACAGCGTTTCCGGTCAACACTTGCTTGTTTGACTTAACATTTTTAAAATCTTCACTTGTTGTTAACGCACCTTCTTGCCATTGAGCATCTTTGAGTTCGGTTCTAATTTCCACAAGTTGATCAGAATTCAAGAGCTTTTGAATTACAAACATCGCTAGACTTTTCCGTTCATCCTGGTTTTCTCTAGCGTCTCTACTGATTTTCGAGTAGGGCTTCGAAAGAGCCAGCAATAGCCTGGGTGGAATCAACTTGGCAATTTCAAGCGTTACGAGCCTGCAGACGGGGTCAGCACCACTCCACACCCGGAGCCCTTCTGTAAGCCCAACCAAATACGCTCAGCGATGATTGCCCATATATTTGACCATGCGAGCATGGAAGCATTCGCATTTCTGCACCATTTCGACGTCGATTTCCCGTCTGAAATGGCCCAACTTCAGATACCCTATAGCCTTTGCGCAAGCGATCTTGGTCTCGTTTGCCCACACAAAAACTGGGCTCGCCGAATGGACAGCCCGATGGAAGACGTCGATGGCATGACGATAGCGGCTGTACAGCTCATCGCGCAGAACGCGGATGTCTCCCGTATTGAGCAGCGCGGTAGCGCTCTTGACGTACCTGCAGTCAGGAGTTGTCGTGTAGATTCCGCTTAAGCCGTTATAAAAATCCGCTGCCTTCGTTGTCGAAGCAGATTGCACGACCAAAATCACCAGTACAAGGGCGCAAGTCCGGATCGCCCTCATCGCTTCCCTCCGCGAATAGCCGCCTAATTCATAGTTTCCAATCTTACGACTTCTTAGTCTACGCCGATAACCCCGGATGTTGGAAATATTACATCTGTTGCCTGAACGGCACAGGCGCCAATCGCTTTATGCTAGGATGCAGATTCGGACGGATCTATCTAAGATTGTGTGCTCACGCAGTCGGCACAACAGGGAGCACTGGTAAGTCTTTGACGAGAAGGGTCTTGAGAGCCCGCGGAAAGTATCGCCGTCAACTGCGTTGCATTCGAGAATTCGGACTTCCTAGTCCGCGCTCTGGGCCGGCGTCGCCTTTTCTTTGCTTTCTTCACCGAGCACCCTGAATGGCTTAACGCGCTCGTCTTTCTCTGTTCGCTTCGAGCGCGTTTTGGCCGGCTCTTTCTGGTTAGAGCTGTGCGTCAACATCGCTAAGACATCATCGCGGGGACCGTCGGCCAGTATCTTGCCGCGATCAAGGACGATCAATCTGTTGACCAGGGCAAGCATATTGGCCCTGTGGGTCGTAACGATGACTGTCTGTTCGCTCTTGAAAGCGGCCTTCAGCCGCTCGACAAGAAGGCGTTCGGACGCGGTATCCATCGCTCCCGAGGGTTCATCAAGAAAGATGATCTTGGGCACCAACAGAAACGCCCTCGCCAAAGCAATAGCCTGCTTTTGACCGCTCGACAGAAAGCGACCGGCTTCTCCCACCGGCATAGTGAAGCCCTGTGGGTGTCCGCGCACAAAATCAGTTACGCCCGACAAATCTGCGGCGTGGACCACAAGCTCATCTGAGAGCTGCGGTGCGCCCAAGACAATGTTGTCTCGCACTGAGCCGTGGAACAAAGCTGAATCCTGCGAGACGAAAGCAACGCAACGTCTGATCTCGGCTGTGTGATATTGCCGAATATCAATCCCATCCAATAGCAGTGAGCCCGAAGATGGGACGTAAAGGCGCACCAACAAGCGCCCAATAGTCGTCTTGCCGGAACCAATCTTGCCTATGATACCGACCCGCTCACCTTCGCTGATCTTAAGCGAGAAGTGCTCCAACGCAGATGTTTCAGATTCAGGATATTTGAACGTGACCTCCTCGAAAGCAACGCTGCCGGCGTCGATCCTTCGACTGATGTGACGGACCTGACCCAAGTCCTCTTCAGGGAGGCCCATTATATTGTCCAGGACCCGGAACGAATGAATTGCCTGTTGCGCCCGCGACAGCGTGCTGGCGATCTGGCCAAGCGGCGCAACGGCCCGGCTCGAGAGAATAACCGCGGCGATGATTGCCCCTGGCGTCACCTCACCGGCATCAAACAAGTAGAGACCGACAACGATAACTCCGACGGTTACGAGTTGTTGCATGAACGAGGTGAAATTCGTTGCCAACGAGGAGAGATGACGCAGGCGCTCGGTCGTCACAGCGTTACGGCCAATGAATTGCTCCCACTTGCGTTGAAACTGCCCCTCCGCCCGCAAGCACTTGATCGTCTCCAGTCCCGTGAGGGCCTCAAAAAGGATCGAATGTCGGTGGTTAGCCTCCGCTTGTGCCTTATTCACCGCTCGATGGAGCGACACCTGCAAAGCGACGACAACGATAAGCACGGCGATCACCGCTATCGCTGGTACCAATGCAACAAGCTCAGCAACATAATAGATCACGAAAATGAAGAGCCAGATAAACATAAAATCAGTGAGCGTGATCACGGTACTGGAGGTGAAGAACTCCCGCACCATTTCGTAATCGCGCAGCTGGTTAGCAAATGTGCCCGTCTTAAGTGGGCGTTTGCTCAGATCTAGGCTCAGCACATGCTGGAAAAGGCGGCTGGCGAGGACCAAGTCAGCTCGGCGGCCAACATTGTTCAGTAAGGCTACTCTTGTCGTCTTAAAAATGAAGTCGAAGACTATAGCCATCCCGATGCCAAGGGCGAGGACCCAGAGCGTTGTGAAGGCCTTGTTGGGCAAAACCCGGTCGTAGACGTTCATGATGAAGAGTGGCGCCGCTAGAGCCAAGCAATTGATGAAAAACGCTGCGGCAAACACCTGTAAATAAGTCCGCCAAAGCGGCAAGACGGCACCCCAAAACCAATGTTGATTGTTGATTTCCTGCTTCCCGACGCCTTCGTCCAACTCCGAGGCGCGATACTCAGGCTTCACACAGATGGCATAGCCCGTGTAGTCGGGTTGCAATTCAGTGAGTGGCATTTGGACCGCACCAGTTCCAGTTTCAGGGATGACCACGGTCGCGTTTTTGCCAGAACGGGACTTTAAAACCACGGCGCCGGCATTCTTCATGAGCAGAATGACCGGCAACAACATAGTCCGCAGATCCTTAAGTGGTCGCTTTATCACACGAGCGGATAGCGAGGCACGGGCAGCGGCGCTCGCGAACAGTCTTGGCGTCAGCCGGCTGTCAACCAGTGGCAACCCAGACACCAAGGCAGATTCTGGGACTGATTGTCCGAAATGTTCTGCGAGAATGACGAGACTGCCAAGCAGCGGATCGTTGGCCGTTGCTTCGGAAACAATGGTGGGCTCCATCGGCTCGCCGGGTAGCGGGCTTGGCGGCTGCGCGTTCGGTTGGGGGCGGTTCATGCGTCACGTCCGACAAATAGCGGTTGTTCAGAATAACGCAAAAGGCAAGCCGAAGTCTAAAACGGCAGGCTTTGGTGTGTTTAGCGCTACTACCGGCGCTCCAATCACGGCCGTGGCGGGGAGAAGCGTTTCTGGGTCTCCGCCTCGGGCGTAGGGGGCATCCTAACGGCCTCGCGGGTATGCGCTGCTGCTTGAGCCGGAGCCGAGAGATCCAGGCTCGCGACCAAAGTTCCGGCCGCTGCCAAAATGCCATATTCCGCGAACAGCACCGCGAACTTTGCCCCTTCAACTGCGACCTGTGTATTGAACCGGTTGTTCTGTGTATTCAGCAGGTCAAGTAGCGTACGCTCACCGATCTTAAACTGCTCCTGATAGGATTGAACCAGCAGGTTGCTCTGCGAAAGTTGACTTTCGAGCTCGGAAAGCCGTTTTGCCTCGACTGTTTTCTGATTCCAAGCTAAACGCATTGTTTCCTCGACGTTCCGGTAAGCTTGATCTAGGCGGAACCGCTCTTGATCAATGCGGCGCAGAGCCTCTTGCTTATTGGCGATGTCAATGCCGCCGCGGTATAGATTCCAGCGCATCACTAATTCGGCCCGCACGTCCGTCTCACGCCCATAAACACCGTCCAAATCGTCGCCGGCACGGCCCCGAAGCTCGAGGGAAAGCTTCGGGTACAGCTCGGAATTGGCCTGCTTGCGCAGGCCGTAAGCCGCATCGAGATTGGCTTCGGCGACCTGAATAACAGGGCTGTTTTTGCGGGCTACAGCGATGCCGTCCTGGAGCGAAGGTGGCAACCAGCCAGACGGAAGCGGCGCACCCTCATAATTATCAAGATGGATTCCTATAAGTTTGTAGAAGCCGATCGCGGCAGCATTCAAATCCTCCAGAGCCCGAGACCTTTGCGCTTCGGCCGCATAGACACGCTCTTCGCCGAGCTGTTTATCCGCCACGCTAAGAGTCCCATCTTCAACGCCCTTCTCTACATCAGCAAGAATCTTGCGGTGATACGCGAGATTCTCGTTGGCCCGTTCGATAATGCGCCGAAGCCGTCCATATTCGAGATACTGCCGAATGATGCTCAGCGCGATGACCTCGGAGCGCTCATACACTCTATGCGAGGCCGCATCGACGAGGGCAGCCTGTTGCTCTACCTCACCTCGGCGCCCAAAGCCGTTAAACAGAAGCTGCGACAAGGTAAGGTTACCTTCTTTGCGAGCGAGCGCGTCGTTGGATGTCCCTGATAAGCGGGTAGCCGGACTGCTAAAATTTTGCGCGCCAAAGCGAGCCTCCAAGTCGACTTCCGGAAGATATCGCCCGAAAGATCGGCGCAAAGCGAATTCGTTTGCCTCGCGATTGGCGATCGCTTCGCCGATTTCAGGATTGGCTGCTAAGGCCGTTGCCACCGCCTCGCGCAGGGATATTGCTTCCGCTGGTGATGCCAAGAGAGGGCTCATTGCGACCAAAAAGACCGCAACTAACCGTCCCATGCCGCTTCCCATGGAAGTGATGGACACGCTAGCCCCCGAACTTCGCCTACCACGCTATAACAACCGTCGGACAAACCACAACTTTTTTAGCGTCGCCCGCGACGGATTACGCGAGGATGTTGCAAATCTGCCATCAGGCGATTTGATCGCCTTTTCACGGGACGTTCCCCTGATCGTGGCAGGAAAACTTTCCACAAGCTGGCACCAGCACGGGTTTTATCCCGCTTCCCTTGGGGCTTTTTGAGTTCTGGGGGTGGGAATTACACGCCAAATATCCTATACTTTTCACACTACCGGAGGCTGCAGATATGGCCTTGGTATCAAAGGGAGGTGTCCCCCTGTCGACGGCGGTCGAACCTGCCGCGAACGGGATGATTCATCTTCCACGCAACGATTTCCTCTATGACGCCTCGTTCGTTCGTTCGGGCAGTGACCTGAAGCTTGTCGCCGGCGACGGCCACTCAGTTATTCTCCCCCGCTATTTTGATTCAGATACGCCGCCGTCACTGGTAGCGCCGAATCAGACTGTGCTGAGCGCAGACACAGTGCAGTTGCTCGCAGGGCCGGCTTATCCGGGTCAATACGCGCAAGTCGGATCGCCCGCCGCCGCCAGTCCCATCGGCAAGGTCGAGCAGGTCAAGGGCGCGAATAGCGTTCAGCACGCCGACGGCACTACCGGATCGCTTGGGGTGGGAGATCCGATCTTCGAGAAAGACGTGGTGGGAACCGACGGGTCGCTCGGCATCCGCTTCGACGACGGCACAGTTTTCTCCCTGTCGGCCGGGACGCGGATGGTTATCAACCATCTCGTCTATGACCCGAATGGCTCGTCCAATTCGGCCTTGTTCGATGTCATCAAGGGCACGTTTGCCATGTTCGGCGGGAAGATCGTCGACACCGGCGATATGAGGGTCAAAACGCCAATTGCCACGCTGGGTGTCAGGGGCTCGTCAACTGCCAACTTTGTCGTCGATACACCCAATGGGCGCCTTACTAACATAAAGGATCCTGACGGCAGCCCCTCTACACTCGATGTTATAGACAATACGACCGATGAGGTGATCGGCACGCTAACGGATATCTTCTCGAAAGTTATCCTCACCCCGGACGGCGCGCTTATTGTTCCGCAGACGGCGCAGGAAATAGCTGAAGCGCAAAAGCTGGCACAGTTTCTTTATCACGTTTACGACCCGAACCAATTTCCCGAGCCAAATAATCCCGATCCAAAGAATCCCGACGACCCAAACCGATCTCCTGAGCCAACGCCGCAAACTGCGCCTGACTTTTTAGATCCGCAGATCTTACGAGAGATAGATTTCCCGCTCTCCGAGCTGCAGCCTGGCGAACTGCAGCCTAATAACTTTGATGCGCTGTTCGTGCCATTCTCGTTACTCCCGCTTCTCCAAAATGAGCTGAAGAACGAGCTGGAGAACGAGGATGAGGGCCTTCTGCAAGGGTTCACCTCGATCAGCCCAATTGTCCCGGTCACCGAAACGGCTACTGCGGCCGCCACCGCGCCTGCGCCACCGCCGCCTGCGCCGCCTGCGCCGCCCCCGCCTGCACCGCCCCCGGTCGCGGCACCGTCTGCTCAGTTGAGTGTCGATACCGGCGTCTCGGCTGCGGACAGCATCACCTCCAATGGCCAAATCGATGTGACGTTAGCCGCTGACATGGCGAGCTGGGAATACAGCACTGACGGTGGTGCAACCTGGAACCCCGGCAGTGGAACAACCTTCATGCTTAATGAGGGCGACTACGCGGCAGGTGCTGTGCAGGTGCGGCAGACGGACATTGCAGGCAACCTCAGCACCGCCTTAAGCATGGGCGCAATCACCGTGGACCAGACGGCTCCTACGGCAGCGGTAGCGATCACAGCGATTTCAGATGATACCGGCAGCTCGTCAAGCGACTTCATCACCAATGATACGACGCTGACCGTCTCCGGCACCAACGGC
>CAZUKP010000049.1:0-23091 GCA_964620915.1 uncultured Hyphomicrobium sp.
GCCAGCAGCGCGATACCTCCGCCGACGGCCGCGACGCCGAGACCGATGACGACCCAATTCGTGTCGCCGCCGCCCAAAGTCGTTCCGCCGCCGTCACAGGGCGGCTCCTCCTTCACGGAGACAACGTAGCCGACCTCGACGGGAACCTGACACCCATTCGGGTAAATGAGGATAGCGCCGCCGCCCGGGTTGGCGATGATCAGATCGCCGGGGTTCACCTGTACGCTTTCGACCACCGCGACGTAGCCGCCGCCGTTGTTGACAAGAACGTCGCCTTGTATCGCGTCGAGCGTGGCTGCTCCCGCTGCATTGCTCAGAAGCAAACCAATCATTGCAAATCCCGCAGGCAACCGAAAGCGCCTGACCATTTGCCTACCCCCCAAAAAAACTGACCTCAAAATCTATCCCGCACTGCCGAACATCGTCTATCATCGACTCGATTTGGGTTGAGTTCAAGTGGGTCTGCCACCAGAGATGGGGAAACGTGTGATAGGAGCCACGAAGCTGGTTCCCCGTTCTTTCCCTCGCTCGCTCTTAAGGGCAGATCCGAACAATTTGAAGGCATTACATGCATCACATCGACGAGAAAAACGATGCATGGCTCTTCATCGTCCGTACCCGAAGCGCGTTGATTGTCCCCAACCAAGCTGTCGGCAGGCAAGCGCGCGATGTGCAGGCAGCCATTTCTCACCTCAGGTGTGCGGACCATGACACACATAGCATCCCCGGGAACATTACCCGATGGCGGCCCTATGAACCCGATGGCGGCCCTATGAGTGTTTTGACCGATGATTGATCTGCATTGCCACATCCTGCCCGGCATTGACGATGGTGCCCCCGACCTTTCCGTGTCCCTGGAAATGGCCAGGGCTTCGGTCGCCGATGGCGTGAGCGACCTTGCTTGTACGCCGCACATCCTGCCCGGTGTCTATGCCAATACGGGCGCGCAGATCCGGCAGGCGACGGGCGAATTGCAGGCGGCCCTCAACGACAATGACATTCCTTTGCGACTGGTCGTTGGCGCCGACAATCACATCGTGCCCAATTTCGTTGCGGGATTGCGTTCCGGACATTTGCTGTGCCTGGCCGACAGCCGCTACGTGCTCGTCGAGCCGCCCCATCATGTTGCCCCGCCACGATTAGACGAGCTTTTCTTTGGTCTGATTACGGCCGGATACACACCCATCCTGACGCATCCAGAACGACTGTCTTGGATAAAGTCCAACTACGCATCAATTGTGCGGCTGTTTGAATCCGGGGTTTGGATGCAGATCACGGCCGGGTCGCTTGCTGGTACTTTTGGCAAGAATGCGCGATATTGGGCCGAGAGGATGCTGGACGAGGGACGCGTCCATATTCTGGCCACAGACGCTCATGACACCAGACGGCGACCACCGAACTTGAGCCTGGGACGCGACTTGGCGGCAGTCCGTGTCGGCGCAGAGGAGGCCGAACACCTGGTTGGAACGCGGCCGAGGGGAGTGCTTGCAAATGTTCCGCCTTCCAGTCTGCCGGCGCCAGCGATGGCGCCCCAGGGTGGCGCATATACCAATGCGGTTGCCGACGGTATCGCTTCGCGTGATGGTCGCGCAGACGAGCGCGGTCGCGGTGGTGATGATCGCGTGCACGGGATTTATGGCCGGCTGCGGCGGATCCTCTCTAAATGACAGCTCCCTTAACTCGGAATTGGGTACAGGCCTCACGCCAGCTGGCACCGCCGAAGCCGCAAAGACCGAAAGTGCCGGCCCGGTAGCCTCGTTAAGCCAGACGACGTCCGGGCAAAAGCCGTCCGGTCCTCCGCCACCGGCCGCCGTGAAGGCTGCCGATACATTCACGTCGGCTGCAACGCCTGGAAACACAGCCTACAAGATCGGTCCGCAGGACGTTCTCGAAATCTCGGTCTTCAAGGTGCCGGAGCTGTCGCGCAGCGTGCAGGTCGCCGATGCAGGCACTGTCAACCTGCCACTCGTCGGGGAGGTCCCCGCCGCTGGGAAAACGGCACGTCAGTTCGAACGCGAATTGACGCAAAAGCTTGGCGCCAAATATCTGCAATCGCCGCAAGTGACCGTCTACGTCAAAGAGTACAACAGCCAACGCGTGACCATAGAGGGGGCTGTCAACAAGCCGGGGGTCTATCCGATCCGGGGCAAGACATCGCTCTTGCAGTTTGTTGCGATAGCCGGGGGGCTCGGTCCGGCGTCGGACTCAAGCAGCGTCGTCGTCTTTCGAAACATCGACGGCAAGCGATCTGCGGCTAAATTCAATATCGACGAAATTCGTGAGGGGAATGCTTCCGACCCGGCCATGCAACAGGGCGACGTGATTGTGGTCAGCGAATCCGCCATCAAAGCTGCGTTTCAAAACGTGCTGAAGGCTGTTCCATTGACCAACGTATTTATTCCTCTGCTCTAGGGACAAGACGTGGTTTTTCAGAAATTGGTGCAATGAGTCAATCGAGTAACGGACCTTCGGATGATGGCGGCCAATCAGCCGGAAGGCTTGTTCCCGCCGGGCGCAATACGCCTGCCGTGCGCGAGCCCTACGGCGAGATGGGCCCGTACATGGGCGGCGGCTATGGCTATGAGGCCCAGGACGGTTTCGGCGTCGATCTGCGCGAATACCTGCGCATCGTCTACAAGCGCAAGTGGCTGATCTTGAGTGTGGTTGCCGCCTTCGTGGCGATCGGCGCAGTGCGGACCTTGATGCAGACGCCGCTTTATACGTCCACCGTGCGCCTGCAGATCGACCGCAATGTTGCGAAGATCGTGGAAGGCGGCAACGTCACGCCGATCGAGGGCAACGACTTTGAGTTCTTGAAGACGCAATATGAGCTCCTCCAAAGCCGAACGATGGCAGAGCGCGTCGCAACGACGCTCAAGCTCGCCGACGACGAGGACTTTCTCGAGCCCCGAGAGTTTTCCATCGTCGGCGCGTTTAAGGGACTGCTGGCATCGGCGCCCGCCAGTGATCCGGCCAACGCCAGTCGCGCAGAGCGGGAACGATGGGCGGCTGCAGTCCTGCAGGAGAATCGGTCTGTGCGGCCGGTTCCTGGCTCACGCCTGGTTGACGTCAGCTATACGGATCCAAACCCGGCACGCGCCCAGCGTATCGCAATGGGCATGGCGAATGCTTTCATCGCCTCCAACCTCGACAAGCGTTTCCAGGCAAACGCCTATGCCAAGACGTTTCTTGAAGATCAGATCGCGCAGTTGAAGCTGAGGCTTCAGGAGTCCGAGAAGGCATTGCTTGAGTTCGCGGAACGCGAACAGATCGTTGCCGCCAACGACAAGACATCGATTGCAGAGAGCAATCTTGCGGCAGCCAACGTCACGCTTGGGAACCTCGTGGCCGAGCGCATAAAGAATGAGCAGCAATGGCGGCAGGTTCAGTCGGCGGACGTCGTCAATCTCCCGCAACTATTGACGAATGAAACGATTCAGGGGCTGCGCGACCAACGCAATGCGTTGGTGACCGAATATCAGGAGAAGCTCGAAATCTTCAAGCCGAGCTATCCTGCGATGGTTCAGATCAACAACAAGGTCAAAGAAATCGATCGCCAGCTTGCCACGGAGGTTCAGACCATAAAGGATTCGCTCAAAGCGAGCTTCGAGGCGTCCAAGAGCCAGGAAACAGAAATGGTGAAGCAGATTGAGGCCTTGAAGGGCGAGGCCCTCGATCTGCAAAAACGCTCCATCCAATACAACATCCTGAAGCGCGAGGTCGATACGAACCGCCAGCTGTATGAGGGGCTGCTGCAGCGGCACAAAGAGGTCAATATTGCGGGCGGCGTCGGTGCGAACAACGTCTTCATCGTCGACAGAGCGGAGGCGCCGAATTCACCGTCGTCACCTCGGATGTCGCGCGCGCTCATTCTCGCGTTCGGCCTGGGCTTGGGCGCGGGACTAGCCGCAGCGTATGTTCTCGAACAGTTGGATGACACGGTGCGATCGGCAGAGGACGTTGAGCGGCTCACGGCGCTTCCCACCCTCGGCATTATTCCAAAACTCGCGAACGAGCAAAACGTCGAGAACGAGATTGCCGATACGCGTTCTGCCTTGTCAGAAGCCTATCGCTCGTTGTGTACGGCGCTACAGTTCTCGACCGAGAGCGGTCTGCCAAAGTCCATGTTTGTGACGAGTGCGGGCCCCTCGGAAGGCAAGTCGATAACGTCCCTGGCGATCGGCCGGCACTTTGCGACGCTCGGCCTGAAGGTGCTTCTGGTCGATGCCGACATGCGCAACCCTTCGCTGCATAAGAAACTTGGCGGCGACAATGGCGTAGGCCTCAGCAACTATCTGACCGGCGCGTGCACGCCGCCGGACGCGTTCCAGGCGACGTCAATACCCAATCTAGCCTTCATGGCATCCGGTCCACTTCCCCCCAACGCGGCCGATCTATTGGGAAATCCCCGCCTGTTGTCACTGGTGTCCGTGGGGCTGGAGGTTTTCGATCTGATCGTCATCGACGGCCCACCGGTGATGGGGTTGGCGGACGCGGCATTGCTTGCGAATGCGACGGCGGCCACGATTTTTGTTGTTGGCGCCAATCAAGCGCGGACGGGACAAGTCCGCGGCGCGATGCGGCGTCTGCAGTTTGGGCGCAGTCCCGTAATTGGTTCCGTCCTTACCAAGTTCGACGCCAAGGCGGCAGGCTATGGTTATGGCTATGGGTACGGTTATGGCTACGGCGGCGATGGCTACACGTATGGTGGGCCTTCCGTTACGGCCGAGCCCGCCAAGCCACAGGCTCAGCTTGCCAGCAACGCTGAGAGCAGGTGATGGGCGAGGTCGCTGCAGTCAGGCTTGCGATAGACCTCGTTCAGGTTCCCTCGCGCGTCCGGCATCAGCGATCGCAGTCACTGCCGGACGGTGTGACCACGGTCCTGCGTATCGCCGCCGGCGATGGAGAGGCTGAGGTCGAGGCATCGCAAGCGGTGGGTCGGCCTCGGGAGCTTGTTCGCAAGGCGGCGCCGTTCTTTATCGAACAGATCCTGCTCTTTCCCGACGCCGACAGCTATCGCGTTCTTGGTTCGGATCGCCACGCGACAGCCAGTGAGCTGAGACGCAATATGGCGCTCTTGCTGAGATGGCTGCATCCCGACCTTGACCCCGAGGGAAACCGCTCGATCTATGCCGGTCGGGTGACGAGGGCTTGGGAGGATCTGAAAACACCCGAACGCCGCGAAGCCTATGACAGCGGCATGCGCGAACAGAGCAGACGGCGCCGCAGACGCAAGAATGGTGCAAGCCGTTTTCAATCGAGAGGACATGGCCCAGAACGGCGTTTCGGCTTCAGAGTTGCGAGACCAAGAGGAATTTTGGAGCGTGCCCTATCTTTGCTGTTTGGGCGCACTAGGTACTGATCGCTCCATGAGGACCATCGCCTACGACACTTGTACGTGCCGGGCGATCTGTTCCTCAGTGCAATTGAGTGAGGGGTATTTTTGATTTGGCGGACGGCAACAACAATCACTGGCGATTGAGAGCCGTGTTGCTCACTGCTCTCGCTTTGGTGGTGACATGGCAGGTCATCACGAGAAGCTTTGCTGCCTATCTTGCTGCCCAAGCGCCAGAGGCGGCATTGGGTCTTAACAGCAACGATCCCGTCGCGCTCTTGAATATTGCCGACGCACGTCTCAACCGTGTTGCTGACGAAACGAAGGGTGATGCATCGCAAACCTCCGCCACGTCATCAAGCCAAAATGGTCTACCGGGGGATGAGGCAGAGGGTCGGATCGGCGCATGGGCCGAAACTGCCCTAAAGGCTGCTGCCGGAAATCTGACGCTTGCGGGGGCCACCCAGCCAGATGCGGGCATCATGGTGCCAGGGCTTGCGCCGCCATCCGTAACGGAGGCGGAACGCGAAGAGATCCGCGCTCAGACGGAGGTGGTGCTTTCAAATGATCCGTTGAATGCGCGGGCCTTGCGCGTGCTGGGTCAGCTCGCGGATGGCGCCGGTGATAAGGCGACAGCTTCTAAATTCATGCAAGCAGCTGTGCGCCGATCTCACCGCGAGACCACGGCCACTTACTGGATGATGGCCGAAGCCGTTGAGGGCAAGGATTACGACTCTGCGTTGCGGCTGACGGATGTGTTTCTCAGAAAGCGGCCGCAGTTCATGGAAACTGCAATGCCGGTTCTTGTGGGGTTGGCCGAAAGCAAGGACAAGGAGGCTGTGAGCGCTTTAAAGACGCTGCTCGTCAGCCATCCGCCATGGCGATCGTCGTTCCTTGCGACGCTTCCAAAAAACATCACCGATGCGCGCACGCCGCTACAACTCCTATTGAGTCTCAAGGACAGTGAGGACCCGCCCACGACCAGGGATCTTCGCAGCTATCTGCAATTCTTGATTGGCAAGAAGTTCTACGAACTTGCCTATTATTCCTGGCTTCAATTTCTTCCCCCAGAGCAGCTCGCGCAACTGGGCCTCATCAACAATGGTGGCTTTGAAGCAAGCCCATCTGGCTTGCCTTTCGATTGGGTCATCTCTCAAGGCTCGGGCGTGACTGTCGACATTGCCTTGCGGCCCGGCCAAGCCGCCGGGCGCGCGCTCTTCCTTGAGTTTGGGCCTGGGCGCGCCGATTTCCGCGGGGTGTCTCAGTTTCTGTTGCTGGCACCGGGAACCTACCAGCTCAAAGGCAAACTCATGGGCGAGATTGCCGGGCGCCGCGGACTTCAGTGGCTTGTGACGTGTGCCGGCAAATCAACCGTCCCAATTGGAGAGAGCGAGATGTTCCTTGGAACGGAACAAAACTGGACAGATTTCGAGGTCTCGTTCGACGTGCCTGAAACGGACTGCAGAGCGCAGGAGCTGCGTCTCGTGCTTGCCGCACGTTCTGCGTCCGAACGGCTTGTGACCGGATCCATATGGTATGACGAGCTTCAGCTCACGCGTGTTGAGGCCAGTAAGTCCCAAGCTTTGGACGTGCCCAAAAACGAATTGTAGAGTGGGGATCTCATGTTGGATGACTTGAGGCCGACGACCGGAAACACCAACAAACCTGCGGTGCTTACCAGCAACGCGGCGGTGCCAAATCCAAAGTCATCGACAACAATTGACACAGGCACGTTTGCGATTGTCACGCGCCAGGATGTATGTTGCAACCTTAGCTTGTCATATTGCATCCGTACACGACAGCTTTAGTGGGGTGCCACATGCGTCGGTTTTTGCTTCTCGTCATTGATTTGTTCTTGGTTGCGCTGGCCACGATTTTTGCGCTGGTCCTGAGAGAAAATTTTGTCATTTCACCTGAAAAATTTGCAGTTGTGCTGCCGTACCTCGGCGGCACGCTTCTGACCGCGATCGTCGTGCTGCCGGTTCTGCGTCTGAACCGGGGTATTTGGCGGCTCAGTGGGATGCCCGACTACGTGCGCGTGGTAGGCGCCGCCGTGGTCATTGTGCTTTGCGCTGTGGGAATTGGCTTCGCCAACAATCGGCTCGATGGCATTGCGCGTTCCCTGCCGGTTCTGCAGGGGCTCATGATTGTCGCCGCGCTTGTCGGCGTGCGCGTCCTTTTCAGATTGGTATTCAAGCCAAGGAAACAGGCGATTGTTGACGCTGCTGCTGACCGTGGTAACGCACATGCGCCCCATGAGACAGTGCTCGTCGTTGGCCTCAACAGTATCACTGAATTGTATCTTCGCTCTGTCGCGGAGTTTGCGCCCACACGCGTGCAGGTCGCAGGCCTGTTGGGCGGGCTCGATCGGCACATTGGGCGGGTCTTGCGGGAACATCGCATCTTGGGAACGCCTGAGCAGGTCGGTGCCGTCCTTGCAGACCTTGAGGTCCACGGTATTTTTGTCGATCGCATCGTGATCACAACCCCGTTTGCAGATCTGTCGCCACAGGCGCGTGAAGCGCTGCGCGCTGTCGAGCGGGCATCAACGATCCGCCTCGACTTCTTTGCCGAGCATGTGGGGTTGGACCCAAACTCACCCGTGCGAGGCGCACCAAAGTCATCACAAGGGTCCTCATCGGTTCCCCAATCCAATGCTCCGTCCTTTTCCGCCCTCGAGCTTACTATGCCAACGCGTCGGGGGTATTGGCGGATGAAGCGGGCGCTCAGCTTGGTCGGCGCCGTTCTCCTGGTTGTCTTGCTGGCGCCCATCATTTTGGTGGTGGGGGCCTTGGTTGCGATTGATCTTGGGCTTCCTGTGGTGTTCTGGCAGCAGCGTCCGGGGATGGGCGGACGTCCATTCAAGCTGCTCAAGTTCCGTACGATGGGTCCCGCCCATGATTGGCAGGGGCGACGCATCGCGGACGAGCACAGGGTGTCCGCGATCGGACGCTTCTTGCGTCGCTCGCGCTTGGACGAGCTGCCCCAGCTCTACAACATCCTTGTTGGTGACATGTCGTTTGTGGGGCCAAGACCGCTGCTTCCGGTCGATCAGAGCAAGGAGCATAATTTGCGCCTGCTTGTGCGGCCGGGTCTGACTGGATGGGCACAAGTCAATGGTGGTCGAGCCGTTTCGCCTGAGGCCAAGAGTGCCCTCGATGTTTGGTACGTCAGGAATGCATCTTTGGCGCTGGATCTAAATATCATTTGGCGGACGTTTGACATGCTGATCAATGGCGAACGTCTTGACGAACGCAACGTTGACCGGGCTCGTGATGAACTTTCCCTTGTAAGAAACAGCGGTGTCAGTGATGCCGCGTCTTTGACCGGTGACAATAAAGTCGCTCGGTCAAAAGCATCGCAACGAGCCGTTGCATGAGGCATGTCATCCAGGATGTTGGAGGCAATGGATGCAAGAGACGTCCAAGTTCGGCTAGTGTTCATAGTCCCGTTTGAGAATGGCGTACGCGTGAAGGGCCTATGATTATCCCTGTCATCCTGTCCGGCGGTTCTGGCACGCGACTTTGGCCACTCTCTCGGGCGATGTATCCCAAGCAGTTCATTCACTTTTTCAGTGAGCACGACGACAATCTTTTGGGCGCGACGCTTCAGCGCCTTGGCCTTTCGCAGAGCTTTGCAGCACCGATCATCGTCTGCAACAACGACCATCGCTTTCTGGTGCGCGAGGAGGCGGAGCGCGCTGGTGTCGATCCTCAAGCGATAATTTTGGAGCCCGTTGCCCGCAATACTGCGGCCGCCATTGCCGCAGCCGCCCTCGTGGCGGAGCGATCGAATCCGGGCGCTGTTCTCGCGGTCATGCCCTCCGATCACGTCGTGCGCGACGCGCAGGCCTTTGTCGACAGGATCGAGCAAGCCGCTAAAATCGCTGCGAGGGGCAAGCTCGTTCTGTTTGGTATCAAACCGACCGAGCCGCATACCGGTTACGGCTACATTCGCCAGGGGGGACCGCTCGATGGGCCACGTGGCAGCTTTGCCGTCGACGCCTTTTTTGAAAAGCCTGACCGGGAAACAGCACAGAAGTATCTTGCGGATAGCTCATTCTTCTGGAACAGCGGCATTTTTGTGCTGAGTGCGCGTACCTATCTTGACGAGCTTGAGCGCCTTGCGCCGGGCATCTTCCAAGCGGCAGATGCAGCACTGCAACATGCCAGCGAGGACCTTGGGTTCCTTCGGCTCAATCATGCAGCCTTTGCCAACGCGCCCAACATATCCATCGATTATGCTGTGATGGAGAAAACGGACGCGGCGGCCCTGCTTCCCCTCGATGTGGGTTGGAGCGACGTCGGATCCTGGTCGTCGTTGTGGGCGCTTGGACCACACGATGAGCAGGGAAACGCGATCCGGGGCGATGCCCTCCTTCTTGATACGAACGGTTGTTATGTGCACAGCGAGCGCTCACTTGTCTCGACAATTGGCGTGAGCGATCTGGTCATTGTCGATACGCCGGATGCGTTGCTTGTGGCCGACAAGGCCCGGGCGCAAGACGTATCAAGCCTCGTTGCCAAGCTGAAGCAATCCAACCGCAAGGAGCACGAGCAACACCTCAGGAGCTACCGTCCTTGGGGGTATTTTGAGACACTCAGCATCGGGCCTCGCTTCCAGGTCAAGCTGTTACATGTGGCGCCCGGCGGCAAACTCTCCATGCAAATGCACCACCACCGCTCGGAGCACTGGGTGGTCGTGCGCGGGACCGCCAAGGTGACGATCGAGGGAGGCGAAAGGCTCGTTCAGGAAAACGAGAGCATCTATATCACGGCAACGCATTGGCACCGGTTGGAGAACCCCGGGAAAGTTCCACTCGAGATGATTGAGGTGCAGATCGGCACGTATCTCGGCGAGGATGACATCATCAGGACCGATGACGTCTATCACCGCGGAGTGGATGAAACGAAATAGTGCGTGGGATTGAGGACGCTGCGATGCCTCAATCGATCAAGGCAATCGACTGGGTGTCAGAAAATGCTCAAGCCGTCCGCGCCCCCCTTCGATCAGGGACCAATCTTCGGTATCGAACGCGATAATCGCAACCGCTGCAGTAGGAAACTTCTCCGCAATTGCGGCAACGTCGTCCTCAGCCCCGCTGCCTACAAGCATCATGGCCAGTTCCTCAAGGCCCGGATTGTGTCCGACAACCATGACGTGACGCATCGGGCGTCCGTTTAGGGGAGACTCAACATTATGAATGCACGCAAGCAGATCGGACGGCGCGGCCATATAGAGGGTCTCGTCAAACTTGACCTCAGGCGGGGGACTGGCGAGCTTGGGCAGCACGAGGTCCAATGTTTCGCGCGCGCGCGCAGCGGTTGAGCAGAGGATCAAATCGGGGTTCACACCCATCGCCGCCAGGGCAGCCCCGACTTGGGGCGCAGCCGTTTGGCCCCGCTTGGCCAGCGGGCGATCGAAATCGTCGAGACCCGGACGGTCCCAGCTCGATTTCGCATGGCGGAGCAATGAAAGTGTCAACATGGCCAGCCGACGATGGCCACCCATGTGTTTCTGTCAAGGCGCTCGGCATAGTCCGCTGGTCGGGCCAGATGCCATCACCGGCGGGGTTTCTTGACGTTTTTCGACCCGCTAGGAGAACATGCTGGGTCGGCCGGGTTGTGGATCGGGTGTGCCCGGATTCTTCCCCAAGATGGTTTAAGTGGCTGCAAATCAAGTGTTTCCGTCCTTTACTTTCCGGCTTGCCAAACGATCCTTAGCGCCTGCGGTGGCTTGCCAGAGGCAGTCCCACGTCGGCCGGACTGCGCCTGACGGCTTCGCCAGAGACCTTCTGCGCGAATTTGGCTCGGCCAACCGTGCCTATGGGGAGTGTTGAATGCTGACGGAACGTAGCTTGAGGCGTGCGCTTGTCATCATTGCCATGATCGCTTTGATCATGGGACTGGTGGCGTACGTTCTTGGCCACTCTAAGCTCGCTCATGGCATTTGGGCGGCTGGCACCATTCCCGTTGTCATTGGGCTCGCAATCTCCATCACGCGCGATCTTCTGGCCGGGCGCATGGGCGTCGACGCCATCGCGCTTTTGTCGATGTCAGCCGCGTTGGCACTAAATGAAACGTTGGCAGCCATCGTAGTCGCCGTCATGTATTCAGGCGGGAACGTGTTGGAGGACTTTGCCGTTGTGCGCGCAGAGCACGACTTGAAGTCATTGGCAGACCGCGCCCCCCGCATAGCGCATCGGCGTAGTGATCACGGCATTGAGGATATCCCGATCGACCAAGTCGTGATCGGCGATTCCATCCTGGTGCGGGCAGGAGAGGTGGTCCCCGTTGACGGGCGTCTAACATCCGAGGAGGGGCTTATCGATGAGTCGGCATTGACTGGAGAGCCAATTCCAGTCTTGCACCGCAAGCGCGATGGCATACGTAGCGGTACGTTGAACGCCGGTAGAGCCTTTGAGATGTCGGCTGCGGCAACGGCCGGGGAAAGCACGTACGCCGGAATCGTGCGCCTTGTCACTGCGGCGCAGACCGCAAAGGCCCCGTTTATCCGTCTCGCAGACCGCTTTGCATTACTGCTGTTGCCCATAACGGTCTTGGTCGCGGGGCTAGCCTGGTTCTTCTCCGCTGATCCCGTCCGTGGGCTTGCGGTGCTCGTCGTCGCGACTCCATGTCCACTCATCTTAGCTGCACCGGTGGCCTTCATATCCGGCGTGTCGCGCGCGGCACGGCGCGGCATTCTGATCAAGGGCGGTGGTCCACTTGAAGCGCTGGCGCGGGCCCACACAGTAATGTTCGACAAGACAGGGACTTTGACGGTGGGCGGCGCGCGGCTCGTGGCTGTTGAAACGGCGCCTGGCGAAGTTGCCGATGACGTTTTGCGGTTCGCCGGCTCGTTGGAGCAGGCCTCACAACATGTCGTCGCCGAAGCCATCGTCACTGCAGCAAGAGCCAAGGGTATGACGCTGGAAATGCCGCAGCAGGTGCATGAGGTTATGGGTTCGGGGCTTGAGGGATTGGTTTCTGGTCGTCGCGTCTTGGTTGGGTCTGAGCAGCTCGTTTTTGGTAAACACAAACCCGGAGATTGGGCTGCGCGCGCTCAGCGTCGCGCCTCGTGGCGCTCGGCTCTCAGCGTGTTTGTGTCCGTAAACGGGCGCGTCATCGGTGCGCTCCTGCTGGCGGACGAGCTACGCAAGGACACGTTTCGAGCCGTACAATCGCTCCGGACAGCGGGCGTGAAACGAATCGTAATGGTGACCGGCGATCGATCTGATGCGGCACAGACGATCGGTGCAGCGCTCGACCTAGACGCTGTGCTCTCCGATCGTGTCCCGACCGATAAAGTTGAAGCTGTCGCCGTCGAACAGCGGCTTAACCCTACGGTTATGGTTGGAGATGGGATCAATGATGCGCCAGCACTTGCTGCCGCCGATGTCGGTATTGCCCTGGGCGCGCGGGGAGCGAGCGCCTCGTCCGAGGCCGCAGATGTCGTCGTCCTCGTAGACCGTCTCGACCGCGTCTCCGAGGCATTGATGATCGCGAGACGAACGCGCCGCATCGCGCTTGAGAGCATCATCACGGGGCTTGGCCTGTCGGGACTTGCAATGGGCGTTGCGGCGGTTGGCTGGCTCACCCCAGTGGCCGGCGCGATCACACAGGAGCTCATCGATGTCGCGGTCATCATTAATGCCCTGCGCGCGCTTGGATCAGGGAGGAGACTAATGGGGCACCGGTTTCCCTCGAAGGCCGCAAAGCAACTCGGTGATGAGCATCGTTTGCTGGAACGTGAGCTCGACAAGCTGCGTGAAATTACGGATGCGTTGGATGACGCAAGGCCAGCTGAAGCTGTGGTCTTGATCACAAAGGCGCACCATCTCGTGGAAGGACGTATCGTCGCCCACGAACGAGGTGATGAAGCGTCCGTCTATCCACGCTTGGCAAAGTTTCTCCCCGATCGGCATGGATTGTCGGCCATGAGCCGGGCTCACCGCGAGATTCTGCATCTTGCGCGCATGCTGGCGCGCCTTTCTGATGGATTGAGCGCAGAAGATGTCGACAAGTATTTGGTACGCGATGCGCAGAGAGTTATAGAGGCAATCGAAGCGCTGGTGCGCATTCATAACGCGCAGGAAGAAGACATTTACGAGCACGCCGCAGCCGTTTGATTGGCGAGTTGCATCTTTACTTGGAGCGCGAAGCGAAGCGAACGGCTTCTTCGGCGGCTCGAAACAGGGCTTGGGCTTTGTTGACGCACTCTTGCTGTTCTTTTTCCGGGACCGAATCGTGCACGAGGCCTGCACCGGCCTGCACGTACATCACACCGTCCTTCACCAAAGCAGTGCGCAAAACAATGCAAGAATCCATCTGGCCGGTGGCCGAGAAGTAACCGACACAGCCTGCATAGGGCCCACGCTTTGACTTCTCCAACTCGTCGATGATCTCCATGGCCCGCACTTTTGGCGCACCCGACACCGTTCCGGCTGGAAATCCAGCCATCAATGCATCAATTGAATCATGCATCTTGCTCAATCGTCCAACCACGTTGGAGACGATATGCATGACGTGGCTGTAGCGCTCGATGAAAAATTGGCCTGTTACCTCGACTGTTCCGATTTCGGCGACGCGCCCGACATCGTTGCGGCCAAGATCGAGCAGCATGAGATGCTCGGCGCGTTCCTTGGGATCCTTTAGCAGCGCTTCGGCGAAGGCCTGGTCTTCGATCTCGGTCGCACCCCGCGGCGCAGTACCCGCTATAGGGCGGATAGTGACGTCGTCGTCGCTGACACGCACGAGTATTTCTGGGCTCGATCCGACGAGAGCGAAGCCGCCGAAATCAAGATGGAACAGGTAAGGCGAAGGATTGGTGCGCCGCAAGGCCCTGTAAAGAGCAAAGGAGGGCAACGTGAAGGGCGCGGAGAAACGCTGCGACAGGACGACTTGGAATATGTCTCCAGCGACGACGTACTCCTTTGCACGCCGGACCATCGCCTTGTATTCGTCGGGCGCTGTGTTGGATGTGGCCCGGGGCGCAGGGAGCGTCTTGGACGTCCCCGTCGTTACGTGCGGCAACGGCGCATCAAGTGCGGTGACCGCGGCCTTGAGACGCTTGCGCGCCGCCTTGTAGGCCTTTTCGGCCGGCTCGTTATTGTCGGTGCGCACCGGCGACACGATAGTGATCTCATCCTTTACGACGTCGAAGATCACCATGACGGTGGGACGGATAAGGATGCTGTCCGGAACAGCGAGCTCGTCGGGTTGCACGTCGGGCAGATGCTCGATGAGGCGGACCGTGTCATACCCCATGTAGCCGAAGATACCCGCCGACATTGGGGGCAGCTCGGGCGGCAGTGAGAGCGCAGACTCGGCAAGGAGCGCGCGCAGGGACTCGAGTGTGGGCAGCGCTTCGTCCTGGAATGCCTCGGGTTTCGATTGCGGTTTGCGATTTATGGCGGCCGTGTTGCCATTGGCGCGCCAGATGACATCGGGCGCCAAACCTATCACGGAGTAGCGCCCGCGTTTGGCGCCGCCTTCGACCGATTCCAGAAGAAAGCTCATCGGACGGCCAGCGGCCAGCTTCAGATATGCCGAGACGGGGGTCTCTAGATCGGCGACCAACCGCGTCCAAACAACCTGAGGCTCACCGGCCTCATAGCGCGCCTCGAATTCCTCCAGGGACGGCATTGCCTGCATCTTGTCCAGCCTCGGTGCCTTCTTGCGCTTGAGCGTACTCAAAGCACCTCCTGGATCGCAGATCGCTATTCGGTGTCGGCGCCGGTCGCGCGCTTGAGCTCTGTCTCATTGATGCTGGTGCCGAGGCGCTCTTGCATGGCGACGACGTACTCAATCAAGCTGTCGTTTGTAAGCTCTTTCTTGAGATCGGACACAATTTGCTCGCGCTGCTCCTTTGTGAGCTCAGGTGCCGGCGTGATTTCCGTCACCTTAAAGACGATGCGCGATTTGCTGTCGGCGGTTGGAACCGAGGCCGCTTTGCCCTTCGGCAGAGCAAACGCCCGCTCAACGGCTTTCTTTGTAAGGCCGTGGGCCAGTGTTGTCCGGTTGAACGGAGGCGTCGTATTGACCTTAGGAGCACCGGCCTCAGTTGCTAGCTTAGACATGTCCTCGCCCTGGTCAGCACGTGCGACGAGCTTTTCGGCCAACTCGGAGACCAACCGATTGCGCTCGTTGTCGATTGTGAGGGTCTTAGCCGCCTCTTTGACCTCATTGAACGTTTTTTGTCTGGGCTCCGTGATGTCAAGGACGTCAACCCAGCCGTAGCCACCGCCGGACAGCTCAACGGCTTCACTCTCAAGACCAACCTCACCGTTGAAGCCGGCATCCACTAACGTTCTGGCATCGGTAAGTACAATGGCCGGCTTACCGTCAGGCTCTTTGTTCAGGCGGTCGACGGAGGCGATCTCAAGATAATTGAGCTTCATAATGTCGGCGATCTCTTTGAGAGTTTTGCCTGCCGCGCGATTGTCCTCCATTTCGTCATGGCGTGAGCTGATGGCGTTCTCGGCTTTGGTTTTCGCCACCGTGTCCCGCACTTCGTCCTTGACGTCGTCGAGAGTCTGTTCGACGGCCGGGCGGATGTCGGTGACGCGCAAGAGGACCGTTGCAAAGCGCCCTTCGACGATATCCGAGACCGAATCCTTGTCGAGCCCGAAAGCAACATCAGCGATCTTGGGGTCGATGAGGTCCTCTTTGGTCACGAGACCGAGGTCGATATCGGCATCGCCGGCGCCAGCCTCCTTGGCGATCTCACCGAACGATTTGCCACCGTCGAGCGCAGCTTTGGCTGCTTGCGCCGCCGCCTTGTCCTTAAAGGCTATCTGCTGGAGGCGGCGCCTCTCAGGTGTATCGTATTTTTTCTTATTGTCCGCGTAGTAGTTGGCGATTTCCTCTTCGGAAACCTCCATCTCACCTTTGAGATCGTCCACCGTGAGCATGAGAATCGCGAGCTTGCGATACTCCGGCGCACGGAACCTATTCTGATTGTTCTCGTAGGTCTGCTTGATCTGCTCTTCGGTCGGGTCGGGCACGGTCACAGCCTTGGCGGCATCAATCGTAAACTCATCGACCCTTCGAGTTTCGTTCTTCCACTCATGCATCACATCGATCATGGCATCAGGCACGGCGACGCCGTTGGCAATGGCGGTGGTCACTTGCTCGCGAAGCTCATCACGACGGCGCAGTGCCAAGAATCCACGTTCGTTCAGCCCCAGTCGCCCAAGCATGTTCTCGAAATTGATCCGCGAAAACTGTCCGTTGGGTCCCTGAAAATTCGGGTCGCGCATCATGGAGTCCGCGATTGCTTTGTCCGCCATCGCCAGATTGAGCTCAACAGCATGTTCCTCAATCGCGGCCCACGCCATGAGTTGCGAAAGAATGCGGTCGTCGAGGCCGGCTGCACGGGCCTCCTCCGCAGAGATCCGCCGCCCCGATTGCTGCGAGATCGTGTCCAGCTCATTTTGAAAAGCGCGCTGAAAGTCACTGACAGGGATCTCGGTGGAACCGACTTTAGCCAGCGAGCCTCGTCCATAGCCAGTAAAGACGTCAGCCACGCCCCAGACGGCGAAGCTCAGCACCAAAACAGCCAGAAGAATTTTTGCAACCCAGCCGGTTGAGCCGCGTCGTAGGGTGTCGAGCATGGACAATACGTTCCATCAGTTGGGCGGCGATGGTCGGGCCCGGACCGGGGCCGGTTCCTGCGCTCACCACATCAAAGAGGGTGAAAATCCTGCGGGTGACGCAGGCTGTCATCATGATATGAAGCGCAGCCGGCCAGTTATTGCAAGGGTGGGCCCGCTCCAGGGCTAGGCGCAATTGGATTAAGGTTTGGAGGGAAGGGCCCATGACACAGGCGGCGGGATCTATTCGGCCCTTGGTGGCCGGAAATTGGAAGATGAATGGCCTTCGGGCGGGGCTCCCGGAGGCATTTCGCATCCGCGATGCCATCACCGAAGCCGGGCCAACCCTCATAGCCGACGTCATGATCTGCCCGCCGGCCACCCTTGTTTTGAGCCTTGCTGAGGCTGCGCAGGGCTCAAAGTTGCTTGTCGGCGCACAAGATTGCGACGTGGCGGCATTTGGAGCCTTCACCGGTGACATTTCGGCCGAAATGTTGGCTGACGCCGGGTCTGTGGCGGTCATTGTTGGGCATTCGGAGCGGCGCGGTGGACACGGCGAGCTGGACACCACGGTTTGCAGAAAGGCAGAAGCCGCGCATCGGGCGGGGCTGACGGCCATTGTCTGTGTTGGCGAAACGGCCGGAGAGCGCCGGGCGGGGCTTGCAGTGCCCGTCGTGAAACGCCAACTTGCAGGCTCCGTTCCAGATGGTGCGGGCTCTGACAATACCGTTATTGCCTACGAACCAATTTGGGCGATCGGCACGGGATTGATCCCAACGTTGGCGGATGTGGCCGAAATGCACGGTGCGATCCGTGAGGCCCTCGCGGTCCGTTTTGGTGGTGAGGGCGAGACCATGCGGCTGCTCTATGGAGGCTCCGTAAGGCCGGACAATGCACGGGAGCTTACCGGCGTCGAGAATGTCAATGGGGCGCTGGTCGGTGGGGCAAGCCTCAAGGCGAATGACTTTCTTGCAATAGTTGCGGCGTATAAGGGTTGACGCGCCGCCGCGACGCTGAAATTCGCTAGAGTCATGATAAACTGCGAATTGGTGTATTTCGGGAAGCGGCGGCTGAAGGCGAGAAAATCTCGGATGATGCAGGCGGCACGGAGCTGGTCGCAAATTGCCCTGTTACTAGCCCTCTTTGTGGCTGGTACCATGTTGGCTGAAGCCAACAATTTGGAAAAGGATGCCTGCGAAGGGCTGCAGGACGAGCTGGTGGTCGTTTTGCGGACAGGGGCTGCTGACGACATGCAACGCGGGCCGGCCTGGGCGAAAGAACACGCCAGTTATGTGGTCTTGAACAACATCAAGAGGCTAATTGAGATCGAGGGGCAGCTTCGGTTTCGGTGCAATATGGCGAACCCGCGCGTTGCCGCTATCAACCGTGCCCGAAGGCTCCTGCGTGATGCGCCACCGCCTCTGCCGGAAAGAAAGACGCCCAAGGTCGCAGCAAACTCGCAGGAGGATCCGGCCCTTGCTGGGATCTCCGCGGCCACTGCTGGCCAGGACGGAGTCGGGACGTCAGGGCAGGTTGGTGCAAAGCGAATTCGCACCTATGTGTCTCCCCAGAAGGCCAGCCCCTACGTTGTCTTGCCCTCTGGCGTGACAGAATAGTGGGACAGAATAGTGGGAATGACAGGGCTCTCTGGCGCCGCACTAGCCACCCTCGGGCATCTGGTATAGAACGCGGCCCAAATACAACCGCACCACGTTGAATGGACGCCCCATGGCTACCGCACTTCTCGTACTCCACCTCATGATTGCTACGGCTTTGGTGGCCGTTGTGCTGATGCAGCGCTCAGAAGGTGGTGCGCTGGGTATTGGCGGCGGCGGCGGAGGCGGTGGCGGCTTCTTGACGGGGCGTGGAACAGCCAACTTGCTGACACGTGCGACGGCAGCTCTTGCGGCGGCCTTTTTTGCAACCAGCATCCTCTTGACGCTTCTTGCCCAACAGACTGCGCCAACGCAGTCGATCTTTGAGTCTGGCCAGCCTGGCGCCGCGACCGCACCGGCGGCCAAGGACACCACCGGCACTGGCGAAGCACCGGCAGTGCCGTCGACCGGCGGCGGCATCCTCGACAAGCTGCAAGAGGGTCAAGGCGGCCCCGCCGTCCCGCAATCACGCTAGCTTGGGTGCTGCGGGCTATTTGGAAAGCTCATCGCAGAGCGGTGGCGCATGTGGGCATGCGTGCCACACCGTTGGGTTTTCCTGAGCCAGTCTGAACAAGCTTCGGGGATGAGGCGATAAAGACGCTTCGAATCGCGAGGATGTTCGTGTAAGCCTCAAAGCCCATGCAACGGTACATCTTCATTACCGGCGGCGTGGTGTCCTCCCTCGGCAAAGGTCTTGCCTCCGCGGCCCTCGGTGCGCTTCTTCAGGCTCGTGGCTACTCGGTAAGGCTGCGCAAGCTCGACCCGTACCTCAACGTCGATCCCGGCACGATGAGCCCTTACCAGCATGGTGAGGTGTTTGTTACGGACGACGGCGCGGAAACCGATCTTGATCTGGGGCACTACGAGCGCTTCACGGGCGTGCCCGCGCGCAAGTCGGATAACATCACCACAGGACGCCTGTACCAAGACATCCTCGCCAACGAGCGTCGCGGGGCCTACCTCGGTGCGACCGTTCAGGTGATCCCCCACGTGACCGACGCCATCAAGGAATTTGTGACGGCTGGCAACGAGGGTGTCGACTTCGTTCTTGTGGAGATTGGCGGCACAGTTGGTGATATTGAAGGTCTGCCTTATTTCGAGGCGATCCGCCAGCTTGGGAACGAGCTGCCCGCAGGTGCTTCAATCTTCATCCATTTGACGCTGGTGCCCTTCATTCCCTCTGCCGGGGAACTCAAAACCAAGCCGACGCAGCACTCCGTCAAAGAGCTGCGCTCAATTGGCATCCAGCCCAACCTTCTTCTGTGTCGTTGTGATCGGGAAATCCCACTAGGTGAGCGGCGCAAGATTGCATTGTTTTGCAACGTGCGACAGGAGGCAGTGATTCAGGCACGCGATGTCGCGTCTATCTATGACGTTCCGCTAGCCTATCATCGCGAAGGTCTCGATGAGCAAGTGCTCATCGCCTTCGGTCTGACGGGCGCGCCAAAGCCTGACCTGTCGCGCTGGGAGAACATTTCTCGTGCAGTTGCAACGCCCGAAGGTGAGGTGACGATCGCCATCGTGGGCAAGTACACCGGCCTCAAGGACGCCTACAAATCCCTAAACGAGGCCCTCGTGCATGGTGGTATCGCGAACCGGGTCAAGGTGAAACTCGATTGGATTGAGAGCGAGGTTTTCGAGCGGGAAGACCCTGCGCCGTATCTGGAAGGCGTCAACGGCATCCTGGTGCCCGGCGGGTTTGGTGAGCGCGGCACAGAGGGCAAGCTGCTTGCTGCCAAGTTCGCACGCGAGCGTGCGGTTCCATATTTCGGAATCTGTTTTGGGATGCAGATGGCGTGCCTGGAGGCCGCCCGCAATCTCATTGGCGTGGGTGATGCCAATTCCACTGAGTTTGGGCCCACGCCCGAGCCCGTGATTGGTCTCATGACGGAATGGATGCGCGGCAACGAGCTGGAGCAGCGTCGGCAGGATGGCGATCTGGGCGGCACCATGCGTTTGGGCGCCTATCCTGCAAGCCTCATTGAGGGCAGCCGAATAGCGGAGATCTATGGCACGGCGGAAATTTCAGAGCGCCATCGCCATCGCTATGAGGTCAACACTGCGTACCGTGAGCGGCTGGAGGCGGCGGGGCTAAGATTTGCAGGGCTGTCACCCGATGGCCTGTTGCCCGAAACGGTGGAGTACCCTGACCATCCCTGGTTCATCGGGGTGCAGTATCATCCAGAACTTAAGAGCCGCCCGTTCGATCCTCATCCACTGTTCCGCTCGTTCATCGCGGCAGCCGTCGAGCAAAGTCGTCTCGTTTAGCGCGATCCGGCGCTATCCTCGACAAGCGTTTCGTTGTGCTATGCGATAGGAAACCAGCTTTCCGGTTTGCACTGCGGTCGGCAACTCGATTAATGCCCACGTCTTGCTTGAATTCTATGCAGATTGAGCGGCGCTTCTCCACTGATGGCATGTTGTGCTGGCGGACGCTTGTTGGATTGTTTTCATCATATCAGACTCTTATGCGCAACCTGCCGTTCCTGGCACGTCTCTTGATTAGGGCGACGGTGTGAACCTGATGCCGAGTCTGACAAGGAAACAGCATTGGGGCCCGTAGTGGGCAAGGAATAAACGCAATAGGAGACGCTCCCCATGAAACTCATTACTGCAATCATAAAGCCATTCAAACTCGATGAAGTCCGTTCGGCCCTGACGGGCCTTGGCATCGACGGCATGACGGTCACTGAGGTCAAAGGCTACGGCCGCCAGAAGGGCCATACGGAAGTCTATCGCGGCGCAGAATACGCCGTGAACTTTCTGCCCAAGGTGAAGATCGAGGTCGCCGTGGGTGCCGACCGAACGGACGCCGTGATCAAGGCGATCGAAAGTGCCGCGAAAACAGGTGCGATCGGCGATGGCAAAATCTTCGTGTCGCCCGTCGAGCAGGTTGTTCGCATTCGTACCGGGGAGACCGCCGAGGCCGCGCTGTAATACCCTTATCGAAGGGATGAACGCTTGCCGCCGGGATCAAGGTGCTTCGGCTCTTGATCCCGGCGTTTTTCATGATGGCCGTCGTCACTTCGGCGGCGGGCGGCTGCACCGGACGATTCGGAGTGCCGACTTGGAAAGAAAGCTTGAAAAGCGAGGTGCTCATGGCGCTAGATGAACGTGAACACTGAAAAGTGTTGGATAGGTGCCTCACGCCCCACACCTTTCTCCCCTCGGGCTGCCACAAAAGTGAGGGCAACTCCGGTTTAGATGTCAGTCTTGCAGCGTCCGCGCCAACGAATCGGGCGATAATTACACACGAAGGACGTCGTCAAGCGGCATACAATCACAAGCGTCCTTCTAAGCGGCGCCGTGGGCAACGCAAAGCGTCTGCGGCACCGGCAAACTGAAGCACGCTCAGGGGAGTTACAACAATGCCTATGGATCTCCAGGCCCTCATCATACTTCTGATTATCGGTGCGATTGCGGGCTGGCTAGCAGGTGTAATCGTCACTGGGTACGGATTGGGGCTGATCGGAAATATCGTTGTTGGTATCGTCGGCGCCTATATCGGCAATTGGTTGTTACCTCAGTTGGGGCTGTGGGGGGATGGTATCCTCGGGTTGATCATTTCGGCCACGATTGGTGCTGTCATTTTGCTCGTAATCATCGGCCTGATAAGGCGTATCGCAAGTTAGTTTGCGGTCTCGGACAAGAGAAAGTGGCCGCGCCTGTTAAGCGCGGTCATTTGCATTTTGCGGCTGATATACAGCTCCGTGCTATAAAGCGCCCATGACCCAGCACCAGCAATTGAAACCCAGCACACGCATAGAGATTGGCGGCGCGACGTTCGCCAACGACGCCCCCATCTCCGTGTTTGCAGGTCCATGCCAGATGGAAAGCCGGGCGCATGCGCTCGAGATGGCCGCGGCGTTGAAGGAGGTCGCTGCTGAGCTGGGACTGGGGCTGGTCTTCAAGTCCTCATTCGACAAAGCGAACAGAACGTCGCTTGCGGGAAAGCGTGGCATTGGTCTTGAGGCCGCGCTGCCGGTATTCGCAGAAATTCGCGAGTCTTTGGGTTTGCCGATCGTTACCGATGTGCATGAACCTGGTCAGTGCGCGATGGTGGCGCCGGTTGTTGACGTGCTGCAGATCCCCGCCTTCCTGTGCCGCCAGACTGATCTTCTCGTGGCCGCTGCCAAGACGGGCCGGGTCGTGAAAGTTAAAAAAGCGCAGTTTCTAGCGCCTTGGGATATGACGAACGTGGTGACGAAAATCGTCGCCTCGGGCAATCCCAACGTGCTCCTCACGGAGCGGGGCTCCTCTTTTGGCTACAACACGCTGGTTGCTGATATGCGTGCATTGCCGATCATGGCTGAGACGGGGTGTCCGGTGATATTCGACGCGACGCACTCAGTGCAGCAGCCGGGCGGACAAGGCACGAGCTCCGGCGGTGACCGTCGTTATGTGCCTGTCCTGGCGCGGGCCGCCGTGGCCGTCGGTGTGGCAGGGCTTTTCATTGAAACGCATGACAATCCCGATCGAGCGCCATCCGACGGGCCCAACATGCTTCC
>CAZUKP010000050.1:0-22819 GCA_964620915.1 uncultured Hyphomicrobium sp.
TTTCAGGGTGAGTTCAACCTAAGTGTCGCCAGCTGAACGCTAGCTGAACGCGATTGGGGCATTCCATGGCCGCTCGCGACCTTGGCCAATTCCGGCACTTGAACGTGGTAAAGATGGCGAACGCCGATTGCGTTGAAAAATGCTTTTCCGTCCGTCCGGCAATCCGAATTGACAGAGAAATTGCGCGCTGGATCGTTTCTTTCAGTGCGACACATAGCGCCTGTTTTTCGCGCTCGGGTTGCATGGTGTTCTCGGCTCACCCATTATACAAATGAGCAATCTTTTTCTGATCAACTTGACAAATCGAATGCAGAGCGCAATTCGAAGTCTCCAGATCTGATATCGCCCACCACTAGTTCAGTAAAACGAAAAGGAAAGTCGAATGGCCGTCGTCAACGTTGACAAGATGTCGCTCAAGGATCTCTTGGATCTTGAGGCAAAGGTACAAAAGGCAATTGCTGCCGCGCGCGATCGGGAGCGTGCCGATGTTAAGCGGGCAATGGCAGCATTGGCTGAGAAGCGCGGCTTTTCTGTCAACGAGCTGTTCGGTGGCCGCGGACGCGGCAAGACGAGTGTCGCCAAATATGCAAACCCTGCCAACCGCGCAGAAACGTGGACTGGGCGTGGTCGCAAGCCGAACTGGCTGGTCGCCAAGCTTAAGAAGGGTGCGAAAATGGAAGATTTTGCTATTTGAGCAAAAGGGCCCTGTGCCTTTGGTACTTTGGCCGGAAACAGATTGAATGTGGCGATTGTCACCCGGGCCCACGCCAATGTCTTGGCGTGGGCTTTTTTCTTTTTTGTACGATATGTAAAAAGTGTCCTATTGGTCCTGCTCGATCCCGGTGTCACAGGCGCTTTCTGGCGACTGTTCAGTCAGCGATCCGACTTGCGGACAAGTTGCGAACGGACCGCAACCAAAAACCCCAATTGCATCCAGGCCAGGGGCTTTGCCCGCCTGTTAGCACTCATCTATTGACAGTGCTAGCAGGCGGGCTCATATAACGGCTTGGAAGCGCGCCGGGGTGGTATTGGCCATTTTGGGTGTCAGCTTTCGTCTTGGGCAGCCGTACGTACATTCGCGGACTGCCTGAAGCCCATGAAAGACAGCATCATTTCAAGAGGTTGACCCATGAAGTTCCGTCCTCTTCATGACCGCGTCGTCGTTCGTCGCGTCGAAGAAGATACGAAGACGGCTGGCGGCATCATCATTCCCGACACCGCGAAAGAGAAGCCGATGCAAGGCGAGGTCGTCGCTGTTGGCCCAGGGGCCCGCGATGACACCGGAAAAATCGTCCCGCTCGACGTCAAAGTCGGCGAGCGGGTTTTGTTCGGCAAGTGGAGCGGCACCGAAGTCAAGATCGACGGCGAGGATCTCCTCATCATGAAGGAGAGTGACATCCTCGGCGTAATCGAGGGCGGTGTCTCTGTCCGCGCCGCCGCCTAACACTGCCGGCTGCGACCCCCCCTAATATTCGCCAATAGGAGACATCTGAAATGTCTGCGAAGGACGTCAAGTTTTCACAGGACGCACGCGAGAGAATGTTGCGCGGCGTCGATATCCTTGCCAACGCCGTTAAAGTCACCCTCGGCCCGAAAGGCCGTAACGTTATCTTGGAGAGGTCGTTTGGTGCCCCGCGCGTGACGAAGGACGGCGTGAGCGTGGCCAAGGAAATCGAGCTTGAGGATCGGTTCGAAAATATGGGCGCCCAGATGGTGCGCGAAGTCGCCTCAAAGACCTCCGACGTTGCTGGTGACGGCACGACGACGGCAACCGTTCTGGCTCAGGCCATCGTGAAGGAAGGTGCCAAGTCGGTTGCTGCGGGTGCCAACCCGATGGACTTGAAGCGGGGGATCGATCTGGCGGTTGCTGCAGTCATCAACCAGCTCGTGACCAAGTCCAAGAAAGTGACCTCAAACGATGAGATCGCGCAGATTGGCACCATTTCCAGCAACGGCGATGTTGAAATCGGGTCAAAGATCGCCGAGGCGATGAAGAAGGTCGGAAACGAGGGTGTCATCACCGTCGAAGAGTCCAAGAGCCTTGAGACCGAACTCGACGTGGTCGAAGGCATGCAGTTCGATCGCGGTTATCTCTCCCCTTACTTCATCACCAATGCCGAGAAGATGACCACGGAGTTGGAAAACCCCTACATCTTGATTCACGAGAAGAAACTGTCCGGGCTTCAGGCGATGTTGCCGCTGCTTGAAGCGGTTGTTCAGACGGGTAGGCCCTTACTCATCATCGCTGAGGACGTGGAAGGTGAGGCGCTGGCAACGCTTGTCGTCAACAAGCTGCGAGGTGGTCTCAAGGTTGCAGCCGTTAAGGCACCGGGCTTTGGCGATCGCCGCAAGGCCATGCTTGAGGACATCTCCGTGCTGACGGGTGGCACAGTCGTCAGCGAGGATCTTGGCATCAAGCTGGAGACCGTTACCCTCGACATGCTCGGCCAGGCCAAGAAGGTGACGATCGACAAGGAGAACACCACGATCATTGACGGCGTCGGTTCCAAGGCGGACATCGAGGCGCGCGTCAATCAGATCAAGACACAGATCGAGGAGACGACCTCAGATTACGACCGCGAGAAGCTGCAAGAGCGGCTTGCCAAGTTGGCCGGCGGCGTTGCCGTCATCCGCGTCGGTGGTGCGACCGAAGTTGAGGTGAAGGAGCGCAAGGACCGCGTCGACGATGCGCTTCATGCAACCCGTGCGGCCGTCGAGGAGGGCATTGTACCCGGCGGTGGCGTTGCTCTCCTCAGGGCGATCGGCGTGCTTGAGGGCTTGAAGGTAGACAACGACGACCAGAAGGTCGGCATCACGATCGTGAGGAAGGCCCTGCAATCGCCGGCGCGCCAGATTTTCACCAACGCTGGTGAAGACGGGTCCGTTATCGTCGGAAAGGTGCTGGAGAACGATAGCTACAACTTCGGCTACAACGCGCAGACACATGAATACGGCGACCTTGTCGCGTCCGGCGTGATTGACCCGGCAAAGGTCGTACGCTGCGCCCTGCAGGATGCGGCCTCTGTTGCCGGTCTGCTGATCACCACCGAGGCGATGGTGGCAGAGCTGCCCAAGAGGGAGCATTCCCATCCGCCGATGCCCGGTGGTGGCATGGGTGGCATGGACTTCTAATCGTCCCTCTGCCAAGCCAGATGAACGGAAAGGGCCCCAGGATCTCCTGGGGCCTTTTTTCTCGATTTGTTGAAGGTTTTGTTCTGGCCTGTGCCCTATTCGCCGCGCCTCGTTGCCCCAATTTAGCCAGTTATTGGCCAAAGGGGGCGAATGAGATAAACCGGTGGTTCGTTTAGGGCCCAGCGGTGGCCATTTTCTCCAACTACCAATCGGGCACTGGCTTGGAGACCGAGGGATGATCAAGACGTCAATCTTTGCTGTATCGATTGGAGTTGTTGCGGCCACCAGCGGATTCGGACTCGCCGGTGCGCTCGCCGCGCCTCCAGTCTCGGAGGCAGCCGACAGTTCGGCCGCAGCGGCGGGGCAAAAACCAACCGAGACGGCAAGAGCGACCGGAACCGGAGAGGAAACGCCTCCAGGTCCGTCTGCGCGCGCCGCCTCCGGGACCCTCGTTAAGCAACGTAACGCCGCCGCGATGGCGGCAGCAGCTGTCGCCGATGAGCCCATGAGCACGGCCAAGGCCGTGGTGACAGCCGAACCGACGCCGTCCAAATCCAACACTGCGGCAACAGTTGCCAAGCCAACCTCCGGCGATGACGCTGCGCCGACCGACATCGCGAAGGCCACGGCGCAAGAGCAAGAGTCTGAGACGCCAGCCCAGAGCACCAAAACCGCTGCGCAAGACAGTGCAAAGCCGCTCGATGCTGCCGCAGCTGCCCTTTCGAATGGAGCGGGCAGCACGGCAAAGTCTGTCTTGAAGTCCGGCTCGAAGCCTTCTGCCGCCGCCGAGGTCGTCGAGGAGACGGAAGTTATTGAGACGGCGACGGTCACCACGTCAGAGTCAAAGGCGGCTTCATCGGAAGCTGAAGAGACATCCGAGGACGATGCAAAGCCGACCCAAACGGCAAAGGTCACAGTGGCTGAGGAAGAGACGCTCGTCGAGAGCGTCGAGGTCGAGGCTGAAGTCGAAGCGACGCAAAGCGGACCTTCAGACACACCTGCGGCAAACGGAGCCGACCAAGCGGCAGCCGCCGTTTCAGGCGATGGTTCCAGCGTGATCAAGTCCGTCTTGAAGGCCGATCCGGATCAGGACGACGGTAAGGAAAAGGCTTCCGCCGGTCCGGATGCAGCTGAAAACACGACCAAAACTGCGGCGTTGACGCCGGCGGACAAGCCCTCCGCCGAACAGGTTAAGCCGGAAACGACGGCCGCATCAGATGCAGGTGCTCAGCCCGACGCCGACGCCCAAGACAAGACGGAAGACGCGGCCGCGTCTGGTTCACAAGAGAGCGATGAGAATTCTGACGCATCAGGACAAAAGTCAGCGGCTCTTCAAGATCCAACGGCAACACCCGATACCTCAACAGGGCAACCGCCTGTTAGCGGCGCCACCGATGAAGCGCTTGGGCCACCTAAGCCCGTTGACCCAGTCGTCGCGATTGTGCGCAGCAAGATTACAGAATACGCCGGCCGCGCTAACTCGGATGATGTCGCGGCGATGACTGCGTTCTACGAGGAGCGGACCGGTCCACCCATCTGGGTGACGGATGATGGCTTGACCAATAAGGCGAAGGCCGCAATCGCTGAAATCCGCAAGGCCGATGACTGGGGACTGAACGCGCGCGCGTTCGACGTGCCTCAGCTGCCAGCAGGCAATGTGACGCCCGAGGTGGCGGCCGAGACCGAGATCAAGATGACGGTTGCGGTTCTGAAGTACGCGCGTCATGCCCGTGGCGGCCGCATCGCCGATCCCTCGCGTATATCAAAGCTCCTCGACCGTGACCCGCCGATCCATCCGCCCAAGTTGGTGTTGACCGAGATTACGGCCTCGGAAACGCCCGACGCGTATCTGCGTGGACTGCATCCCAAGCACGAGCAGTTCGTCCGGTTGCGCGAAGTGTTGCTGAAGCTGCGTGGTAAAGGCAAACAGGACGAGGAAGAAGAAGAGGTCGACCCCGCACTGAGCGTAAGGCTTCCGCCGGGCGGCGTGCTCCGCCCGGGCATGCAGGACCCGCAAGTGGCCTTGCTCAGGAAGCGGCTCAAGGTTCCCGCCGCACCGGGTCAGGAAAACGTCTATGACGTCGAGGTGAGGGAGGCCGTCTTGGCCTTCCAGCGCAAGAACAGCCTCCGTCCAGATGCCATCGTCGGAAACAATACGCGCACCGTGCTGAACGGGGGAACTGTTAGTAAACCGCTCCGCCACAGTGCGGATCAGAAGATCCAGCTGGTGCTCATCAACATGGAGCGTTGGCGCTGGATGCCTGTCGATGCAGGCACCTTCTACGTTTGGGACAACGTGCCTGAGTTCCTCACGCGCGTCGTCAAGAACGGACGCATCATTCACACCGACAAGATCGTGGCCGGTCAGCCATCCTGGCCGACGCCGTCGTTTAGCGCCGACATGAAGTCGATCGTCTTCCATCCGAGTTGGGGTGTCCCCAACGGCATCAAGACCAAAGAGCTGGCGCCGTTGCTGCGGAAGAGCTCCGGCGGAGATTTCTTCGGAATTTTCGGTGGGGGCTATTCGAGCCAAGCTGTGCTCGATGCGCACGGTCTGCGTGCCTATTATCGCGGCAACCAGGTCGATCCCAACCAGGTCAATTGGAGCAGCGTCGACATCCGATCCTTTGACTTCCGCCAGGGGCCAGGGCCAACGAACGTGCTTGGCCAAGTCAAGTTCATGTTCCCCAACAAGCACGATGTTTACATGCACGACACGCCGGAGCGCGAGTTGTTTTCAAGATCATTCCGCGGACTGAGCCACGGTTGCATGCGCGTGAACCAGCCGCGGCGCCTGGCCGAGATCCTTCTTGCCGAGGACAAGGGCTGGTCTGCCGCGCGGGTGCAGAGCATGTTCAATGGCCAAAGCAAGGACGTGGCGCTTGAGACGCACATTCCCGTGCACGTGACCTACCTCACGGCCCGCGTTGACGACAACGGCAAGCTGCACACGTACGGCGACTTCTACGGGCTCGACGCCCGTGTGGGCCGCGCGCTCTTAGGCAGATCGGTTCAATTCCAGGCGCCGCAATATGACGATGCGCCCGTCGCGAACCGTCAGCAGTACGCCCCGCGCCAGAGCCAGAAGAAGCAGTACTCGGGGCCGCCGACGTTGGCCGATGCGATCACGGATCTGTTCTCGCCCTGATTGTCTGACCGACGCCTGGTCCTCAAGGTCGAATGTGTACTCGCGCGGGTGTGCGCTTAGGCGCGCACAAGCTTGGCGAGCTTGGCTTCGATCAAGGCTTGATCTGAGGGAAAGCCCTCAACAATCCACCAGTCTTCAAAGGCTGCGATGACGCGCCCGACGTCAGGGCCGGGCGCAACACCAAGTTCAAGCACATCGGCGCCGCGCACGGGCAATGCCGGTGCCTGCCAACGCTCAGCCAGGGTGACGCGCTTTCGTCGTGCTTCGTTGTCGGGATCATCGCCACTGCGCACCCAAGCCATGAGCGCACCATCGACAAACGCCTGAGCGCCATAGCGATAGATGTACGCTTGGGCCGTGCGCTCAACTGACGAAGGCTCGAATGCCGGATCGACCACGCACGCTTGCCGCAACCGCGCAGTCTCGGCAGCCGACAGACGGAGTTTGTCCTGGAGGCGCTGGGCCTCATCGGGCGAGGAAAGTGCAAGGGCAGCGAGCCCCAACACCGGATCGCGTGCGCGCCCGAGCGTCTCCTCCAGAGCCGCCATGCGAGCGAGATGCTCGACGTTGGTGCGTTCTCCAAGCCAGGGTGCAAGCAAATCTGCCTCCACCATCTTGGCGATGGCTTCTACGGCGCCGGGGGCGGCAAGAAGCAACAGCAGCTCTGCCCGCACCCGCTCGCCCGATAAGCCTTTGAGCCCGGACTTCTCCTCGACTGCTGCCGCCAGCCCGTCGGGATCAGGAACACCTTGAGCGTACTCGGCCGAAAAGCGGAAAAAGCGCAGAATACGCAGGTAGTCTTCGCGAATACGCTCATGGGGATCGCCAATGAATCGCACTTGGCGCGCCACCAGATCGGGATATCCGCCAAGCGGGTCATGGACGGTGCCGTCGGCTGCGCAATAAAGCGCATTCATGGTGAAGTCGCGCCGCAGCGCGTCTTCGCGCCAATTGGTGCTGAAGGTCACCTTGGCGTGACGGCCGAACGTCTCGATGTCCTTTCTGAGCGTGGTCACTTCGAAGGGCGTGTGCTCGGCAACGACCGTTACGGTCCCATGCTCAAAGCCGGTCGGAACGGCATGCAACCCGGCTTCTTTGGCAAGCCGCATGACGTCGGCGGGCAACGCCGTCGTTGCAATGTCGACGTCCTTTACGGGAGCTCCCATCAGAGCGTTGCGGACTGCGCCCCCAACGGCGCGCGCTTCAGCCCCTTCCGCTTCGATGGCTGCAATCACAGCTTGCGTGGACGGATTTGCAAGCCATGGCGCACCGCTCAGACTAGGCAGCCGCTCGCCACTATCCGAACCTGCCATCGGTTTCCTCAGATCCTTATTCGAGGTGGCCAGGCTCGATGCGCCCGTCCTTTAGCGTGGGTGGAATATAGACTTGGCCTGGCTTGCCGCCCGATATCGAGCCAAAGGTGATCAGCGTGACAATGACGAGCACCGCACCGGTGACGAACAGCCAAAGTAGCGGTGCATCGTCCAGTACGCGGGTGGCGCCGGGCTTCTCTTCGCGCGTCAGGTAGACGTACGCGATGTAGATCGCCGTCGGCAGCAGGAAGAGAAGGATGTTCTCGATAACTATGCGCATCGTGCGTCAAAGAATCTCCGGTGCATGTTTTTGACGATACCAGCGGTCGCGCCCCAAATGTACCTTTCTTGGTAGGGCATGGCATAAAACCTGCGCATGCCGCCACGCCAGGCGCGCTCATCGGTCCGGTGATTTTGCTCGTCCATGAGGAAAGCGAGCGGCACCTCGAATACGTCGGCAACCTCGCTTGGGTCTGGTCTCAGTTGGAAGCCCACTTGTACGAGGGCCACGACAGGGAAAATGCGAAAGCCCGTGCCAGTGTGGTACGCATCAAGATAACCCAGTGGTTCAACGAAGCGGGGCTCAAGACCGATCTCCTCGTGCGATTCCCTAAGCGCCGTCGCGATGGGATCGGCGTCGCCCGACTCGGCCTTGCCACCAGGAAACGAAATTTGACCGGCGTGGCTTGGCAGGTGCTCGGTTCGCTGGGTGAGAAGTACGCTTAGCGATTGGTGGGCGACGATCGGGACGAGAACGGCCGCTGGGCGTGGCGGTGGGCCTTCCATCAGCATCTGTGACAGATCGGGGTTGAGGTCGAAATCACTGGGTCCGCGAAGGGATCTGCTTTGATCTTCATCGGCGTCAGCCGGAGGTGCAGCGTGGAGCGCTCGGCGGGCAAGCGATCGAAAGCTGGACTCAATAAAAAACGTGTCTTTCTGTGGGGTTAGTTCTTGCATAGGCCGATCATACCATGCGGTTGCACAGCCGGTCCCGGCCCGGGGTCGGGAATCGATATATTGTTCTGATCAACCACGGTGCGGTCAAACTCTCGCGCAAGGTACCAAAGCGTTCGGGAATCAAAAGGCTGGAGGATCTTGAGCTGATCTTGCGACCATTGCGCTGGGCAACTGCAATCCTTTTGGGCCTTGCATTCGCCTTTGCTGCTACGGCAGCCGAGGCGTCGATGGCCGACGACTTTATGGCAACATTGCCGCCTGCCCAAAAGCAAGAGTTCGGGGCGTGGCGCGCTGCTCAGGTGAAGTACGAACGTCAGCTCGATGCCTATTGGGAGACGGTGGCGGCCAAGAAAAAGTCCCGTGCCCGCAAGCGTACCGCCCGCAAACCTTACACTCGTGACGACTATGTCCAGTCGTTTCCGCCGGTCTACAAGGGACCTCAATTGAACCACGCCGTTGCCCGGGGTTGGTCGCAATATCAGGCAGCGCGCGCACAGAAGAAACCCGAGACAACACCGAGCCGAATTCAGGGCCTCAACGATTTTCTTGCGGCCGCCAAGAAGCACTACGGCTTTGAGCCCACACGGATCTCAGAGCGCGAGTTCAAGAGGCGGTACGCCGAAGAGTCGCTTGCGCTCGGGCTAGAGAAAGATCATGTGGTGCGTGTGTATGCTTTGGAGACTGGCGGTAAAGGGACCGCCGACATGCAGGCCGGCATCAATCCCACCACCGGCAAGGGCCGTCCGATCTCCACCGCGCTCGGATACGCGCAATTGTTGGCCGCCAATACGATTGAGCAGCTCGTCAAGCACGGCGATACATTCATTGCGCGCCTCAAGCGCAAGCTCGCTGTGGCGACGAACCCAAAGCGCGCCGCCGAATTGAAAAACAAGATAGCGTCCGTGCAGAAGATGCTGAAAGTCGCACGCTCGATACCGAACGATTGGTATAAGCAGCGCGCGCTCGCGAGAACGTCACGCGGCTATGGCATTCACGTTCTCAATCTCGATGGCGACATCGGCCCGTGGTTGCAATCAGTCAAGCTGAAAAGCTTGAAAGATTTCGCCGCCCGCAAAGGTGTGCACAATCTTTCTGGTGAAGAGATCGAGATGATGAACCTGACTGGTCCTCAGACGGGATTGGACGCCATGCATCCTTTCGGTCTGACCGCGCCCATGTCGAACTTCTTCACGCGCGCCGCCTACCAGCGAAACAAGATGACGATCGGCAAGACATCGGCGGAGCTTCTGGCCGAATTCACCCGCCGTATGGATGCAAGCTCGAAGAATCCGGGAGCCGTCGAGTTCACGTTGGCCTTCGAGGAAGTGCACCAAGCCAAGCTACCCTGGCGCTGACGCTGAGCCCTAACAAAGGCATTCTCGCCCAGCCTAGGCCGCCGGGGGTGGCTGTCCTTCAAACCGTTGGATGGTGGGATCGATCACGGCCCAACTTGGGGCTTGTGAGGCCCAGATCGTCATCGCGGGCTTGGCAATCTCCGGCGTTTCCAGCGTGCCCGCCCGGACCAAAATTAGATGGGGGCGCACTTCGGCTTCGCTGAACATGTGGGTTCCGCAGTTCGGACAAAAGCGCCGGTGTATGATGTTCCCGCTGTCAGCCGTACTGACGTAGTCTTTCAGCTCGCCTTCGATCGTGGCGGCATCACTGGGGAAGCCAACATTCACAGTGGCACTGCCGGCGCCGATCTTCTGGCACAGGCGGCACCAGCATGTGCGCGCAATGATTGGCGCAGCAGTGATCCGATATCGTACCGCCCCGCACAGACATCCGCCCGAGACTTCCATCGCCTACTCCTCATATTCCGAAATAATGAGATTGCGCATCGATCCCGGCTTTGCCCAGGCCTTGGCGGTTTCTAGCCGCCCAGGTTTCGCTCGAGAAATTCTTTGAACGCAACCCATGATCTTTCATCGGCGCGGGCTTGGTAACGCGGCGTGCCAAACTCCGTGAAGCCATGAGGCGCACCTGAATAAACGTCGATCTCGTAGGTGACTTTGTCGGCCTCCAGGCGCTTCGAGAGAGTGGCGACATCGTCCATAGAGATCGACGCATCAGCGCCCCCATGCGCAATGAGGAGGGGAGGCGTATCACTCGGATAGGTTTCGCTTTCCGGTGCCTTCAGGCCCCCGTGAAATGTGGCGTAGCCCTTTACGTCTTTTGCTTGGCCTGAGCGGGCGAGCTCCAAGGCGGCCGAGCCACCGAAGCAATAGCCCATGATGACCGCAGACCCCGGAAACCGCGTGCGGGCCTCGGCCAAGCCGCCGAGAATGAGTGCGCGCATCTTTTCGCGATCGTCGTAGAGTTTTCCCACCTCCGCCTTCTTGGCGGAGGCCTCTTCCGGCCGGTTGCCCTTGCCATAGAGATCGATCGCGAAGGCGTCATAGCCCATCTCCGCGAGCATATCTGCGCGTGTGCGTTCATAGTCTTTGAGGCCGTTCCAGGTGTGAATGATGATCACGAGGCCCTTCGACGTGCCGGGAGACTTGGCGGCGTAGCCTTCATACTCCTTTGCGTCGATGGCGTAGGTCACGTTCTCGGCCGCCGAGGTCAAAGTGGCGGCCATAAGCATTCCGAGGGCAAGGACCAAGCGTGTCATTGGGGCTCCATTCAAAGATCAGTTCCAATCCATGATCGGTGCGAGGCCCGATAGCGATTCGTATGTCGCGCCGTATCCGCCTTGTCATATAGGGCCGGAGCTGCGGTGATCTGGCCACAGTTAACTACAGAATATCGGGTCATCCGTGGGTTCAAGTGCATTGCCTGCAGGAATTTCGCATACTTGCCGCGCGCTTTCTGGCTTGCCCAATCTGGAGGCAGTGCAAATCTGCTCGATCAGAATGTGCAATTGAAGTTATTGGTGTAATCTCTACGCTGCGACTCAAATCCATCGTTCGCCACGGAAGGTCCAACCATGTCGAGACTGCCTACGCCCTGGTTTTGTCGTTCGAGTGCCGATGCGTGCGAGAGTTCCGCGAGTGCGCCGAAGTCAAGCTGGTGGACACTCGCTCGATTGGCAGTAGTTCCGATTGCAGCGCTTCTCATCTCGGGCACATACAGCGCCTCAAGCGCAGAACCCGGTGGGCTTTCAGGCTCATGGCGGGGCAGCGGTTGGGTGACGTTGTCGTCGGGCAAGAGAGAGCGGGCACGGTGTACCGCGAGCTACAGTCCATCATCTGCGAACAGCTACACGCTGAAAGCGTTGTGCGCGACCTCCTCGGCAAAGGCCACGCAGACGGCCACCCTCACCGAGGTATCTAAGAACCGCTTCCGCGGCAGCTTCTACAATCCGGAGTTCGACGTCAGAGGTACGATCCGCGTCGTACTGAAAGGCCGGAGCCAAAGCGTGACGCTGAAGGGAAACGGCGCGACCGCCAACATCCAAATGAGGCGCTAAGTCTCGCGCCTGCCCGATAAATCACGGGGTGGCGTAGCGCACAGAATAAAAATCTGTTTGTGGCGGCCAGGGTCAGTCAGCTGATTCTGGCCGCTTTCTTTTTTTCCGAGACCTAAGGTTTGGGTGAGGGTGAAGCGATTTCCGGGCCACCGCGAATGGCCACCTGGCGCCCACCAAAAGCCGATCCTCCCAGCCAGCCGCACTCTTAGCAGCCGATAATCGGGCCGCCTGAACGCGACGAACCGCGATGATTGCGCGGCTTCAGGGTCGGTTTTCTGCGACGGCCCGCTCCTCGCCCAGTGTTGCGCGATTGAAGCACTGCGAAAAACACAACCCCAGCGTGTGCGATTTGGTTCCGCTGTTGCGCGAATACAACTGCAATTTGTGCTGACTTTCTTTATACAACCTAAGGATGCGTTCTGCCCCCTGATTTTCTGGGTCGAGCGTAGGTCACGAGCGTCCGGCATTGATTGGCCGGTTTCTGATTTTGGGGGAGATCATGTACCCGAACACATTTGTTAAGGACCTTGAGGCGCGTACGGACGAGTCTTTCAAGTCGTGGTCAGCATCGCTGACTCGGGGGGGAACAACGAAAATCTGGACATTGGCGCTGCGATCGTCGGTATCGGCGGTGGCTCTTGCAACGCTGGTTGCCGGTGTGACGCTCGCGCCGCCGAGCGCTCATGCAGCCAACGAATGCGGGGGAATTCCCGCAGGTCCGAATTCAACCGTCGACTGTTCGGGTGCCTTCGGCAACGGCATTGAATATGAGCCGGGCGCTGGCAATGAGGTTTTTACCTTGAACATTGGTGACGGGACGATCCCCGGAGCCGCGGCTGTGGTCGCGCCCGATATTCTGACCTTTGGCCAGACAGGTGTGTTTGTTGCGGACTTCAACTTTTTGGGCATTCCCGTGGGCGGTGTACCTGCGACGACAATAATTAATATCGGTGAATTTTCGCAGGTTGAGGGGTCCATGGGTGTGACGCTCTGGACCGACGGTACGGGGAATGATGCGACGGTCAATAACAGTGGGACCGTGCTAGCTACGGGATCTGGCAACGCTTCCACAGGCATCGGTATCAATGTCATCGCTGGAAATCCTCTTGGTGGCCCCGCAGGTAGCGGAAATGCTACGGCCTTCAACAGCAGCACCGGCGTCATCAACGCGGCCGGCAACGCGATCAATGTTTGGTTGCTAGACGGAGATGCGACGGCAACGAACGATGGAGCACTAACCTCATCGGGCGGCTCAGGCATCGTTATCGCTGATCCGATTTTTGGGGCAATACCAACGCTGGGTGCGGGAACGGCCACAAACAACGGCACAATCAATGCTGCGGTCGATGGCATCTTCGTTGAGTCAACCGGGAATGCGAGCGCGACCAATACCGGTGAGATCATCGCCGGTGACAATGGTATCGAAGTCTATACGGGCGGCACGAGCACATTGACCGCCGACAGTTCGGGCGAAATTCATGCCGGCAATGACGGCATGAACCTTACAAATCTTGGTACTGGCGGTGTGACCGCTACCAACTCAGGCGCGTTGACGGCCGGAAACAACGGCATTGTTGCATCCGGTGGTGGTGGAACGGTCGACGTGTCCTCCAGTGCGGGCGGGACCGTCGGCTTCGGCGGCGACAACATTCCGTTCGCTGTTGGCTTGGGCGCACTGAATTTCGGCGGCGATGCCAACGTGACTGTCGGCGACAAAATCAGCTACGGCGGCGTGGACGGGACGTTCAGCATCGGCGCGGCGGCTGTCTCGATCGGTGGCGATTCGTCCGTTGCCGTGAATGTCGACATTGACCCGCCTTTCATTGGTGTGGTCTCGATTGGCAACAACTCAGTCGTTGACGTCGCTGATGGCATGAATGTCGAGGCGGTTGGACTGGGCATCTTTTCCCTCGCGCTCAGTGGCGACTCCGATATCAATGGCGCGAATTCGAACATCATCTCGGGCGGCGTCGGTATCGTTGCGACGTCGTTCGGTGGCAATTCGTACGTCGACTCCGGTGCGGTCACATCGGCCGACAGCGGCGTGATCAGCACGGCGTTCGGCGGCAACTCCGAAGTCACCAGTCACGGCAAGATCGACGCCGGCGGCCTGTTCGGTATCTCAAGCACGGCCTTTGGTGGCGACTCGATCGTCAGCGTGAATGCCGACATTGACCCGCCTGTCATCGGCGTATTCTCGGCCGGCATTAACTCGACCGTGAACGTGGCTGATGGCATGACCATCGAAGCAACGGCGCTCGGCATTTCGTCGACGGCGTTCGGTGGCGATTCCGATATCAATGCTGCCAATTCAATCATCGACTCGGGTGGAGTCGGCGTCGTTGGGACGTCGTTCGGCGGCAATTCGTACGTCGACTCCGGCGCGGTCACATCGGTCGACAGTGGCGTGATCAGCACGGCTTTCGGTGGTGACTCCGTAATCAACACGCATGGCAAGATCGATGCGGGCGGCACGTTCGGCGCGTTGTCAACGTCGTTTGGCGGCAATGCAACTGTCAACGTGAATGCCGCCATCGACCCGCCGCTCGTCGGCGCTCAGGCGATTGCATTCGGTCCGGGTGACGCCACGGTGACGGCGGCGGCGGGTGCGCCCATCGAAGCATTCATCCTCGGCGCAGGAGCGATCCAGATTGGATCGGGCAATGCCAGCGTCACCACCAACGACACCGTCATGTCGGACGTGTTCGGGGTCGGGACACTCAAGATTGGCGATGGCAACTCGACGATTGCGGTCAACGAGGCCGTATCTGGGTTGACAGGCGCGCGCACGTTCAACGCCATCAACGCGGTCAACCTGTTCGGTGACGGCGACGTCACGGTTACGACGGGCGGTGGCGCCGACTCGATGACGGGCGCCGACGGCGGCACGCTCCTGGCCGACAACGATGCCGTCAGCATCACGAAGGTGCTCGGTGGCGGCAAAATCACTGTCGGTCTGAACGCGGACGCAACGGCAGGAGACGAGGTCGTCGACATTTTCCGCACGCTCAGCGGTTCGACGGGCTCGACAATCGAAATTAACGTCGGTCAGACCAGTGTTGCCAACCTCGTCGCAGAGACGGGCAATGGCATCCAGGTCGTTGCACCGTTTGCCTTCAACGACGTCAACGTCAATGTCCACGAAGGCAGCAGCGTTGTTGCCGACGACGGCAGCGCGATCTCGATATCGACGTTCTCCGTCTTCGGGCCGAACGCGGTTTCGATCGAAAATGCGGGCTTGTTACAGGGTGAGGGCTCACCGTTCTTCGTCCCGACAATCGAGGTTGCAACGAACGGCGCGGTCAACATCCATAACGATACGACGGGTGAAATTCGCAGCGATGGCGGCTCGGCCTTCGCCAGCATCATTCAGAGTATCGCAGGCGATACCAATAATGTCGTCAACGATGGGACGATGACCGGCAATATGCAGCTGTTCTCGGCCAATGGTAACACGGTCGAAAACAACTCGAGCACGACGTGGAATACCGCTGGCCTGAACCTGTTCATTTCCGGCGGCGACAACACGATCAACAACACTGACGACGGAACCATCAACACCGGAGCGCTCACGACGTTCTTGATGATTGGTCCCGGCACCAACACCGTGAACAACACCGGCGTCATCAACATCAATGCCGATGGTGACGACTTCGGATTCGGAAGCGCGACTGCCTTTGTTGGCGTGCCAGGCCAAAACCTGGAGTTCAACAATGCGGGTGGCCTTCTCAATATGTCGAACGGCATCGCAGGCTTCGGGCTGCTAACGCCGGCGACCTACCCCGGTTTCCTGGGTGGACCACTCGGGCCCTATCAAAACGACATCGGTGACATCACGTTCATTGCCGGCAACTTCAATGGTGGCCCGGGAAGCGAGATGGCTATTGATGTGGTGCTTGATGGGCCAGCCACGTCGGCATCGGATTTGCTGATCGTTGGCTTCCCCGGCAGCGGGTCGGGCAGCACGACGGGTTCGACCGGGATCTTTGTAAATGATGTCAATCCAGGTGCGCCGGGTTCCTTCAATCCGGAAGGTATCCTGGTTGCGGCAGTGGATGATGTTAGCGATCCAGATGCGTTCTTCCTGGTCAACGGACCTATCGACAAGGGTCTCTTCACCTACGATCTCTACCGGGTCGAAACGGACTCAGTCGATTGGCTCCTGGCGAGCGGACCCGACCAGACGTTCTTTGAACTGCCCTCCATCGTTACGGCAGCGCAGGACATGTGGCACAACGCAGCCGGCGTTTGGCTCGACCGCACGGCGGACCTACGCTCGGCAATGATGACCTCATGTGCAGCGCCGGTCGCTAGCGGAAAGGGATTGGCGGCACCGGCGTGCACGACGAACGTGACGCCTGGAGCGTGGGCCAAGGTTCTTGGCAACACGTTGAGCCGCGAGGACAATCATAGCTTCACGGTCTTGAATCAGACGTCATCCTTCAAGGTGGACTCCCGTCTCGACGGCTGGGGCATCGTCGGAGGCTATGATTTTGGCAAAGAAATGCAGACAGCCAGCGGGCCGAGCGCATGGATGGTTGGCATCATGGGCGGCTACATTGGCTCGGAGCTCGACTTCAAAGACTCAACGACAACGGTCGATTTCGAGACAGGTCTGGTTGGTGCATATCTGACCTACTTGCAGGGTGGCTGGTTCGTGGACGGCAAGATTGTCGCAAATATCGGCAACTACGAGTACCAGAACGCCACGCCGACTGGCCTTCAATCCAACGACAAGCAAGATGTCGTCTCCATTGGTGGCGTGATCGACACCGGATATCGGTTCGGCTTTGCGAAAGGCTTCATCGAGCCGGGCGCGACCCTGTCCTACGTCAATACCGACGTCGACAATCCGCAAGTCTATGGAAACGACGTCAGTCTCAACGGCGAGAGTCTACGCGGCCGCTTGGGTCTGCGTATTGGAACGAGCTTCATCTCGGGTGGTCACAAAATCGAGCCGTTCATCGGCGGTGGCGCCTGGTATGAGTTCGACGGCGACAACAGCGCGTCAATTGTCAGCAACGGCATCCCACTCGTTGCCAACGATGACGTGGGTGGGGTCATTGGCGAGGTCACAGGTGGCCTCAACCTCTTCAGTCTCAACAACAGTGGCTGGAGCGGCTTCGTCAAAGGCAATGTGCAGTTCGGCGAGGACGACCTGGTCGGCTTCGGCGGAAACGCAGGTCTCCGCAAGAGCTGGTAGCTCGTGATCACGACAGAACGAAATGCGGTGAGGGTTGGAATTGGCCCTCACCCATTTCTGTCGGCCCGAGGCCTTGCGGTGTCCAATACTGTCCCGATTAGCAACAACGATTTCTGGGGCGTCGGCGCTGCGGTTCGGGGCGGTCAGCCCCCTTGCTGTCGCGTTTGCGAATGAGGGTTTGGTTTTGAGGAGATGGCCATGTTGCGTGGAGTTTTTTTCGGATTGTTGATGGCGGTGGCAATTGCACCGGCGAGCGCTCAAGACAAGCAAAATGCAGCACCGAAGGCTGGTGATTCATTGGCGCCAAAGAAGGAATGGAAGCAGACGGTTGGTGATTGGGTCGTTGCATGCGCGCAAAGCGGCAAAGGGGAGAAGTCGTGCGCCATGTTCCAGACATTGACAAACGTGAAGACGCGCCAAGTCGTCGCCGTGCTTTCGTTGGGCACCAACAAAGACAACCAGTTAACGGCTAATCTCAGGACGCCGCTCGGCGTTGCCGTAAGCGACGGGATCGAAGTGTCGGTTGATAGTCAGAAGCCGATCAGCTCACCCTTCAGTACGTGCATTGCCAGCGGGTGTTTGGCGATCTTTCAGGTTTCGACCGCGACGCTTGCTGTGATGCAGAAAGGCAAGAAGATGGTCGCCGCAATGAAGTTGGTGAACAAAAAACCTCTCAACATTACGTTCTCGCTAAACGGCTTTCCGAAAGCGTACGACGCCTTTGTGGATGAGTTGAAGAAGCAGTGAAGGCCGTTTGTGTCGCTCCTGGTCACCTAATCGCCTAAGGCCATTTCACGACAGGTGGCATCGAAGACAAGATGCTATCGACGTTGCCGCCAGTCTTGAGGCCGAAGACCGTGCCGCGGTCATAGAGCAGATTGAACTCAACGTAGCGTCCGCGGCGCACGAGCTGCTCCTCGCGGTCCGCATCCGTGAAGGTTAGAGCGCAGTTGCCGCGCACGAGCATCGGATAGACCCTCAAGAACGCCCGTCCGACGTCTTGGGTGAATGCAAGGGCGGCAGCCCAACCGCCGTCCTCTGGCGACGGCGTCATGTAGTCATAGAAGATGCCGCCGACGCCGCGGTGCTCGCTTCGGTGCGGCAGGTAGAAGTACTCATCACACCACTTGCGGAATTTCGTGTAGTCGGCAATGGCGTGTGGCTCGCACGCCGCGAACATCGCCGCATGAAACGCGAGTGTATCGGTGTCTGCTTCCGCGCGCCGGCGATCGAGGACGGGCGTCAGGTCGGCGCCCCCTCCAAACCACCACTTGGTTGTCACGACCATGCGCGTGTTCATATGTACCGCCGGTACATTCGGGTTTTGGGGGTGAGCAATGAGTGAGATGCCCGAGGCCCAGAAGCGTGGATCTTCCTCCGCGCCCGGAATTTGCTTACGGAATTCCGGTGCGAACTCTCCGTGGACGGTTGAGGTGTGAACGCCGACCTTTTCGAAGACGCGGCCTGACATCTGGCTCATGACACCGCCGCCACCGGGAGTGCCCGTCGCATCCGTGCGCTCCCAAGGCGTACGCTTGAACCGGCCTGCAGCCTGATCGGCCAAGGGCGCGCCCTCGGGCAGATCGTCCTCAAGCGTCTCGAAGGCCTGGCAGATCTGGTCGCGCAGCTCCTCAAACCACACCCGCGCCGCCTCCTTTCGCGCCTCAAGGGACGATGTCTCGCCGTCGGCTTGCGCTGGTTCTGTCATTGTTTCCATCGACCCCTGTTTTTGTCGCATTTCCCCATATATATCCGGGCAATACTGCAAAGCGGAGGAGGCGTGCGGCTTCCGGCCCTGAATTTGTGGCCGGCAAGGATCTAGCGCAGGTACGCCGTCCCTGGCGACCCCTTGGTGGCCAAATTAACCTCGACGATCCCGCTCGGATCCGGAGTTCTATCCATGTTTGCCCGCATCTTTCGCTGGCTTGAGACACGTCGCGACTCTTTCCCGCCCGAGCAACCCGGCCAGCCGCCGGAGGACTTTTGGGGCTTCATCCTCCATTACACGCGCCCCTTCTGGCCGCTGATTGCGGCTTCTGCCGCGTTCGCCGCATCGGTTGCGCTGATCGAGGTGTCGCTGTTCGGCTTCCTCGGCAGCTTGGTGGATTGGCTCGCCGATTCGGACCGCGCGACCTTCTGGAGCGATCATGCCTCCTTCCTGATCTTCATGAGCGTTGTGGTGCTTGTGGTGCTGCCATTCCTCAAGTTCTTCTACGAGGCGGTGATCCATCAGGGCATTATTGCCAACTTCACCATGCGCACGCGCTGGCAGGCGCACCGCTACGTGCTGCGCCAATCGATGGAATTCTTTCACAACGACTATGCCGGTCGCGTGGCCGCCAAGGTCATGCAAACGTCGGTCGCTGTACGCGAAGTGGTGATGAAGATCGCCGAAGTGCTCTTGTACGTCGCGATCTATTTCACCGGTGCCGTGATCTTGTTTGCCTCTACCGACCTGCGCCTGTCCGCCCCCTTGCTGGTGTGGCTCGCCGGCTACCTGGCCGCAATGTACTACTTCGTTCCGAAACTGGGGCGGGTGTCGCATGAGCAGGCGGATGCCCGTTCCATCATGACGGGGCGCGTGGTCGACACCTACACCAACATCAGCACGGTCAAGATGTTCGCGCATGCCGACCGCGAGGACGCCTATGCGCAAGACAGCATGAGCTTGTTCCTTGACACTGCGCACCGCCAATTGAGGCTTGTCACGCTGCTCACCATCTCGCTGAATATTCTCAATGCGCTCTTGCTGTTTTCTGTTGCCGCGACGTCTATCGCGCTTTGGTCTATCGACGCCGTGACGACGGGAGCCATCGCCTTTTCAGTGGGCTTGGTCATGCGACTGCAGGGCATGTCGCACTGGATCATGTGGGAGGTCGCGGGGCTGTTTGAGAACATCGGCGTCGTTCGTGACGGCCTGGAGACGATCTCGCGCGAGCGCACGGTGGTCGACGCGCCGGATGCCAAACCGCTTCACATCACCAAGGGTGAGATTTCGTTCGACCACATTCGATTCAATTACGGCCGGGACCCGGAGACCGGACGTGGGAGCGTGATCCAGGACCTGTCCCTGCGGATTTTGCCGGGCGAGAAAGTTGGTCTCGTTGGGCGGTCGGGCGCAGGCAAGTCGACGCTCGTGAGCTTGTTGCTACGCTTTTACGATCTTGATGGTGGCCGGATCCTGATCGACGGCCAGGATATTGCACACGTCACGCAGGACTCACTTCGTGCTCAGATCGGCATGGTCACACAGGACACGTCCTTGCTGCACCGGACGGTTCTGGAGAACATCCTCTATGGCCGGCCTGAGGCAGGTGAGGCCGAGGCGATTTCGGCGGCCAAGAAGGCGGCCGCGCACGACTTCATTGCAGATCTGGAAGATCTCAAGGGTCGCCGGGGCTATGAGGCCAAAGTCGGCGAGCGCGGCGTGAAGCTGTCCGGCGGTCAGCGCCAGAGGGTCGCCATTGCGCGGGTGCTCTTGAAGGACGCCCCAATTCTCATCCTGGATGAGGCGACGAGTGCGCTCGATTCTGAGGTTGAAGTGGCGATCCAGGAACAGCTCGTCAATCTGATGAGCGGCAAGACGGTGATCGCGATTGCGCACCGTCTGTCGACCATCGCAGCGATGGACCGGCTCGTGATCATGGATGCAGGGCGCATTGTCGAGGAAGGCTCTCACGCGGAGCTGATGAAACGCGGTGGCCTCTATGCTGACCTGTGGAGACACCAGTCGGGTGGCTTCCTGGCCCAGGACGCCGCCGAGTAACTCACAACATATTCGAGCATGGTGCGGCACCCTAGCAGCGATGGTTTGGCCCTGATTGGCATGATCTGAGTCAAACTATCGGGCAGAAGTGGTTCTCTCATTTGCGCTTTTGGCACCACATACTTAGGGGTGTGCGCCAAATTGCGCGTCCACATTTGGTCGACGAGGGTTGAGAGATGGAAAGAAGAATGTCAAAAGGCCGCATGGCAAACGGCCAAATTCTGTAGCCCAATCGGGCAAGATCACATCACCATCTCAGGGGTATGCGGCCTCGAACGATGTCCTGTCTGTTGGGCGGCCCCCACCGCGTTGAACATGGCGCCATCCTGACGTGAGAATCTATTCGGAGGCACTTGTGGCATCCCACGTAGAAGACCCCGATCGCCGGGACTTTCTGACCCTTGCAGCTGGTGCTTTTGTCGCTGTCGGCGGCGCGGCGACGCTGTGGCCCTTTATCGATCAAATGAATCCCGACTCCGGGGCTCAGGCTCTGGCATCGATCGAAGTGGACATCGCGCCGGTCAAGGAAGGCCAGGCCATTACCGTCTTGTGGCGAGGCAAGCCGGTTTTTATCCGGCACCGCACGGCCCAAGAGGTCGAAAGCGCAAATGCTGTCGATCCGGCCAAGCTGCCCGACGACTCCGCGCGCAATGAGGCGCTGCCGAACACAGCGCCTGCTTCCGATGCAAACCGCACCAAGGAGGGCCATGAGAAGTGGATCGTCATGGTGGGTATCTGCACGCATCTGGGCTGCATCCCGAAGGGGCAGGGGCTTGGCGACAAGCGCGGCGACTTTGGCGGTTGGTTCTGCCCGTGCCACGGCTCGCACTACGATACGGCCGGGCGCATCCGTAAGGGCCCGGCGCCGCGCAATCTCGAAGTACCCGTCTACGAGTTTGTTTCCGACACCAAAATCAAAATCGGCTGAGGGACGTAAGGCCAATGGCTGCTCACGCATCGACCTACGAGCCCAAGACGCGCTTTGGAAAGTGGATGGACGATCGGTTACCGGTTGGGCGGGTCATGCACAGCCAGTTCGTCGACTTCCCAACGCCGCGCAATCTGAACTATCTGTGGACGTTCGGTGGGATCCTGACCTTCTTCCTGATGGCTCAGATCGTCACAGGCATCGTGCTGGCGATGCACTACCAGCCGAATGCCGAGATGGCGTTCGATTCCGTTGAGCGAATTCGACGCGACGTGAACTACGGCTGGCTCATGCGCAGTCTACACGCGGTGGGCGCGTCGATGTTCTTCCTGGCCGCCTACATCCATATCTTTCGCGGTCTCTACTATGGCTCCTATAAGGCGCCGCGCGAGATCCTCTGGATCATCGGAGTCTTGATCTTCGTGGTGATGATGGCCACTGCCTTCATGGGGTACTCGCTGCCCTGGGGTCAGATGAGTTTCTGGGCCGTCACCGTCATCACGAACCTTTTTTCCTCCCTCAACAGCATCGTTGAAGGCCTCGGCACCGGCATCGTCGAATGGCTGTGGGGCGGCTATTCGGTGACCGGCGTCACGTTGAACCGCTTCTACAGTCTGCACTACCTGCTGCCGTTCGTGATTGCCGCCTTGGTGGGTCTGCACATCTGGGCCTTGCATGTCGTTGGGCAGAACAGCCCAACCGGGCTCGACGTCAAGACGAGGGCCGACTCCGTGCCAATGCATCCTTATGCAACCTCGAAGGATGCATTCGCGATGTTCGTGTTCCTCATTCTTTTCGCGTGGTTCGTCTTTTACCTGCCCGACTACCTGGGCCACGCGGACAACTACACGCCGGCCGATCCGCTGGTGACGCCGCCGCACATCGTGCCCGAATGGTACTTCCTGCCCTACTACGCCATCCTGAGGGCGATCCCGTCCAAGCTATTTGGCGTGATCGCGA
>CAZUKP010000051.1:0-22203 GCA_964620915.1 uncultured Hyphomicrobium sp.
AAGCGCTTCGAGATCCTCGCGCCAGTTGAGCGAGACGTGATAGTCGGTCCAGTTTCCAGCAACCACGAGCGTCAGCTCGTCGTCGTTCGTACGCTCACACGTCCAGCCATGGGTTGAAGCGAGCTGTTCCACAAGATCGATAGGGTTCGTAACGCGCTCGTAACCGGTTTCAGCCGATGCCATTTATGAAGTCCTCATGGTCTCTTGGACGTTCCTTTTTGCAGTGACTCGACAACGCTGACGTGACCGGCCGGCGAGCGCGACGAAAACAAAGGGCCGCGCGAGTCGCAAGTTCGCGGGAGCATTGTCCACGGCCAAAGTGACACTTGCGCGGCAGATTGGTCATAAAGCCACATTTTGGACGGGTACGAATTGAAAACCGTGCAAAAGTCGGGAGTTCAGGACCGACAAAGGTCCTTGGCCAACTACTCGGCGCCGTTGCGCGCCGCGATAGCTGCCTCAAGCGTAGCGATACGCGCCTCGAGACGTTCGTTTTCAGCCCGCGCCTTTGCAGCCATCGCCTTTACGGCCTCGAATTCCTCGCGCTGCACCACATCCATATCGCGCAAGAACCGCTCGCCCTGCGCCCGTATCACCGTATCGACCTCTCGCTTGAGGCCATCGGCCGCGCCGGCAGCATTCGTCATCAACTTTGCAAGTTCATCAAGGAAACGATTGTTCGTCTGAGTCATGAGCCGCACTCCCGGAGTGAATATGCTGCATACCAGGCCCCGCCTGCGCCCGCCGGCCCACTGATTGCATCGATTGAACCGCACTATGGGGGGACGCGCATCGCCGATCAAGAAGCCCTGCCCCGCCTTGACAAGCACGGTGTACTGCCGAGAACGTCGCGCACCCATGTGGTGACCAAAGAGCTGAGGCCGCAACCAACGGCCGGAAAGAACCGCAATGACACTGTTAACGAGCGTGTTGGCTATTCCCTTTCCCAACATCGACCCCGTCGCATTTGAGATCGGGCCCTTTGCCGTCAAGTGGTACGGTCTTGCGTATCTCGCCGGCCTGCTGCTCGGCTGGTATTACATCCGCCGGCTGTTGAAAGAGCCAAAGCTTTGGGTCAACGACCAGCCGCCCTTCGCTCCCGCAAAGGTCGATGATCTGTTGATTTATATCACCGCGGGCGTGGTGCTCGGCGGCCGCTTGGGCTTCGTCCTCTTCTATGAGCCCAGCTACTACCTCGCCAACCCCGCGGACATTATCGCCATATGGAAAGGCGGCATGTCGTTCCATGGCGCGTTCGTCGGCTGCGGCATCGCGATTTGGATCTTTGCGCGGCGCAACGGCATCAACCCTTGGAGCACCGCCGATCTTTGCACCGCCTCCGTTCCCATCGGCATTTTCTTTGGGCGCATTGCAAACTTCATCAACGGCGAGCTGTTCGGACGGCCGACGGATGTGCCCTGGGGCATGGTATTTCCCGAAGCGCGCATTCACTATCCTGACGTCGAACCGACACCGCGCCACCCTAGCCAACTTTACGAGGCCGCACTCGAAGGACTGCTGCTGTTCGTCGTCATTCGGATCCTCACGCATCACTTCGGTGCGCTGAAAAATCCTGGATTGGTGACGGGCGTATTTCTTGTCGGCTACGCTCTCGCGCGCTCGACCGGCGAGTTGTTCCGCGAGCCTCACTTTGCCCACGGCTTGAATATCGGACCTCTGACCGTCGGCATCGCCTATTCTATTCCGATGCTTCTGGTCGGCCTGGTCGTCATCTATCTGGCACGCACCCACCCGCTGAAATGAGCGCACAACGCCCTGATCGTCCTGAAACGCCGCTAATGGCACAGCTCAAGGCGCACATAGGCCGTGAGGGCCCGATACGGGTAGACGCGTTTATCCAATCCTGCCTGCACGACGCGCAACACGGCTATTATCGAACGCAAGCGGCCTTGGGCGCCGATGGCGATTTTGTAACGGCGCCTGAGATCAGCCAGGTGTTTGGAGAGTTGATTGGTCTTTGGTGCGCCGTCGTCTGGAAGCAGATGGGCGCACCGTCCGCAATCCGTCTGATCGAACTGGGGCCCGGACGCGGAACGCTTATGCGCGATGCGCTGCGTGCGGCACGCATCATGCCCGACTTCTTGGAAACCGTTCGCTTACATCTTGTCGAGACCAATGCGGTCCTCGCCAAGCAGCAGCGCGCTGCGCTTGAAAACCAGACGGTGCCGATCACTTGGGCGAATGAACTCGAGTCGAACTCTTTAGGTAAGGGAGCGACAATCGTCATCGCCAATGAATTCATTGATGCGCTCCCCGTGACGCAATGGGTCCTTCACGAGGGAGACTGGCGCGAACGCGTGGTTGAGCTCGATGCTGCTGGAGAACTCACATTTGGGCAGGGCGCCGTCGAGTCTGATTTGCGATTGCCGCAACTAATTGCCACCGCCCCTCAGGACGGGGATGTGTTTGAATCGCGTGACAGCGTCATTGAGGGCTGGATGGAAAGGATTGCAGATCTCGGAGCACCGCTTGCCGCTTTGATCATTGACTACGGTCACTTTGATTCTGGTTTTGGTGACACGCTGCAAGCTGTGCGGGCCCACCGATATCTCGATCCACTAGGGGCGCCCGGTCAAGCTGACCTCACCGCACAGGTCGACTTTGCAGCACTCAAGGCGGAAGCTGTACGGCATGGCCTCTGTGTCGACGGACCAACGACACAGGCACAGTTCCTGGGCACGCTTGGCATCGCGGAGCGTGCCTCGCGGCTCATGGCAACGAACCCCGCGAAGGCCGCAGAGATCGAGTCGGCCATCGCGCGACTGATGGCGCCCACGGGCATGGGCTCCCGTTTCAAGGCGGTAGGGTTAAGAAACAACCAACTTGAACCTTTGCCTGGATTTGCTGCGTAATCGACATCCGATCCGACCACGCGTAGTGCTCAGCCCATGCTTGAACCGATCAAAGCCCGTTGTCTTTCGGATCTGCCCGGCATTCGCCACGGATTCTTCACGCGCGCCGGCGGCATCTCTGAAGCTCCTTACGACAGTCTGAACTGTGGTCCTGGATCTGCCGACGCATCCGATCGGATCGCAGAGAACCGCGCTCGCGTCGCCCGCCATCTGGGGTCCGAGACACCTGACGTCGTAACCCTCTACCAGGTCCACAGCCCAACTGCCGTCGCCATCGATTGGCCGGTATCCCCCCTCGATCGCCCGAAGGCCGACGCCGTCATCACAAGCGCACCTGGGCTCGCCATTGGTGTGCTGACCGCCGATTGTGCCCCGGTGTTGCTTGCCGACCCAGACGCGAAGGTTGTGGCCGCAGCCCATGCCGGCTGGCGCGGAGCCCTTGCTGGGGTCCTGGAGGCAGCAATCGGTGAAATGGTGCGGCTTGGGGCCCAAAAAGCCCGCATTCGCGCTGCCATTGGCCCGTCCATCAACCAACAGGCCTACGAGGTCGGTCCGGAATTCGAGGAGCAAATGGTCGCAAGTTGCTCTAACAACAGAGATTTTTTCTCTCAAAAGCCTTCAGAAAGTCGCCCGCGATTTGATTTGGCAGGCTATGTAGAACGTCGGCTCGCCGAGGCGGGGGTCGGAACAATCGAACGGCAAACCTTGTGCACGTATGAGAACGAATCGAATTTCTTCAGTTACAGGCGTTCACAGCACCGCGGAGAGCCCGATTACGGCCGCCAAATCTCCGCCATTGTCGTGGCCTAATTGCACAATCCACAACGATGTCCAGTCTTACCCGCGTGCCAGGGGCTGTGGTGCGCGGATTCTCTGGATTGGAACTAGACGCGGCGGGACTGACTGGCTAGACGATTCTCGTGAGTTACCGGTTATCGAGGAGATCAGGGCCGCAAAGTTTGTACGCCGGCCGCCGGACAACAGCGGGTATTCAACGGGGGAACGTCGCCGTGACGACCTTTGAAGCTGCTGCGGCTTGGCAAAAACTTAGGCCAATCGCTTTTGCACTCATTGCTGGATGTATAACGGTCGGCGTCGCCGGCTGTGAAACCGGAGCTTCGCTCTTCGGTTCGTCTAGCGACGCGCCGTCGACGGCTCTGACAGATCCATCAACGAGCCCCACAACACGGCCAGCCAGGATCGCGATTGCACCTGTGATCGGTCCGCCTGCAAACGTCTCCAAGGATCTACAGACGCAGCTGACGTCTGCCATCGAAAGCCAGAACATCGGCGTTGCAAGCGGGCTTGATCAGAACGCCGAGTACACCCTTCGCGGCTATGTCGTTTCGGCGATGGAGAAGAAGGGCAAGAAGGCCAGGATTTCGTACATCTGGGATGTGACTGATGCCACGGGCAAGGGCGTGCATCGCGTGACCGGCGAAGTCACGGCGGCAGCTGCGAACAGCAAGAACCCTTGGACCGCCGTAACACCTAAGGTCGTACAAGAGATCACTTCGGAGACGGTCACCTCGCTCGCCAAGTGGTTGCCGAAGCAGAATCAGCAGCCAGCGCCGGCGGTCGCCTCCAGCGGCTCAATCAGCTCACCACCGCTCGTCCAGACAGCAGCAGCGCCGCCACCCAAGCCAATGGCACCGCCTACAACAACGGGAAATTCTCCGGCCCCGCCAAGCACCGTCACCGGTAGCATCAATCGTACCGGCCCGGTCACCACGCGCGTGCCCACCGTGACCGGCGCGCCAGGCGACGGCAGCAACTCCCTGCGGGTCGCGCTCCAGCGCGAGCTGACGCGCAGCGGCATGAAACTGACGGAAGCCCCCTCGCCGAGCACCTACACGGTTGAAGGCCAGGTCGTGATGGGCACGAGCAAGGACGGCAAGCAGCCAATTACGATCGACTGGAACGTTAAGGATCCGGAAGGCAAGAAGCTCGGTACCGTCTCGCAGAAGAACGAGGTTCCGCAAGGCTCGCTCGACGGTGCCTGGGGCAAGACGGCCGATGCTGCGGCCGCCGCTGCCGCGCAAGGAATCCTTAAGCTTTTGCCAAAGGACCAAACAGCGAGCTCCAACTAGAGGTCGCTGGTCCCACTATCCCGCCGTGAGTCTTAAAGTGAGCAGGCCCCTGCGTTTACATGCGGGGGCCCACTTGCTAGAAGCGCCCTGCAACAGGCCGTGGAGGCGTACCATGCCTTTGGATTTCCGCAATGGAGGCGGCCGCGGTCAGCTTGAAATGAAGCTTGTAGCCGGCAACAGCAATCCTCCACTCGCAGAAGCGATCTGCGCCTACCTGGACATCCCTTTGACAAAGGGCCAGGTCAAGCGCTTCGCCGACATGGAGATCTTCGTCGAGATCGAGGAGAACGTTCGCGGTCAGGACGTTTTCGTGCTTCAGTCGACGTCGTTTCCTGCCAACGACAACCTTATGGAGCTGTTGATTTTGACGGACGCGCTCAAGCGGGCCTCCGCAGCGCGGATTACGGCTGTCATTCCCTACTACGGCTATGCCCGCCAGGACCGCAAACCGGGACCGCGCACGCCGATCTCGGCTAAACTTGTCGCCAACCTGATACAGCGCGCGGGCGCCGACAGGGTGCTGACCCTAGATCTTCACGCCGGTCAGATTCAGGGATTTTTCGACATCCCAACAGACAACCTGTTCGCCGCTCCGGTCATGGTCCGCGACATCAAGGATCACCTAGAGACGAACAATCTGGTGGTCGTCTCGCCTGACGTCGGCGGCGTGGTGCGCGCGCGCGCTTTGGCCAAGCGCATCGAGGTGCCTATTGCCATCTGCGACAAGCGGCGCGAGCGGCCGGGCGAATCCGAGGTGATGCACGTTATCGGCAACGTGAAAGGCAAGCGCTGCATCCTCATCGACGACATCGTCGATTCCGGCGGCACGCTGGTCAACGCGGGCCAAGCGTTGCTGGATCAGGGAGCCACCGAGGTGATGGCCTACATTACCCACGGCGTGCTTTCCGGTGGTGCCGTCAGTCGCATTCAGAGCTCAAATCTCAAGTCGCTCGTCATCACAGATTCCATTCTACCGACGGACGCGGTGAAGGCGGCCGAAAACATTCGTGTCTTGTCGATCGCGCCGCTTATCGGCGAAGCGATCTTGAGGACAGCGCGCGAGGAAAGCGTCTCAAGCCTATTCTACTAAGCGCTCCAAGGGGCGCTTGAGGTCACCTATGATGCGCGGCGATTTGCTGAAGTGGCACAATCGTGACACTGGCCGCGCAGTTCAAGCGTCATCTGATGAACGGCAAACTTGGATTTCTTGGCCCAGCCGCTCAGACGTTCGACGGCGGTTGCCTCATCGAACTCGGTCACGGAACCACAGTCCTCGCAGATCGCGAAAACGGCTGTTCCCTCGTGGCAACTGTGGCGGCACGCCACGAAGGCGTTGAGAGATTCAAGGCGGTGCGCCTGGCCATCGGCGATCAGGCGATCAAGCGACCGATAAACGGTCTGCGGGGCAAGGATCGCCTTACCGCGCAGCGCCTCGATCAGCTCATAGGCGCTGACGGGACGGCCGACACCGCGCAACGCCTCGGCGACCATCTTGTCGCGGACGTGGGCGGGCTGGCGCTTGGACGGCTTTAGAGGTGTGCCCATGGGCGAACGATCCGTTGAAGCTCCTGGCCTCGCATAGCATATGCGAATACCGCCGTTCATCCCAGGTGGCGGTTTCTGGAGCTTATACGGCGACTTACAGGGGCTGAGGGCGATTAGCGCACACCATTGCAATGGGCTTGCACCGCAGCTATAAACCGCGCCATCTCAAGCACCGCAGCATGAGACCCCGCAAGGCACCCTTGGAGGCCAACCGGGTCAGGAGGGCCGCATCGGCCCCTTTTTTGTTGGAGAAACAAAGCCATGGCTCAGCAGAATGTCGAGCTCAAAGCCACGGCGCGCGAACGTGTCGGCAAGGGGGCCGCACGCGAAGCACGCCGCGAAGGAAAAGTTCCTGCCGTCATTTATGGAGACGGCAAAGCCCCCGAGACGATCGCGCTCGACTATAACGAGCTGTGGAAGCAGTTCCTCAAAGGGCACTTCACGTCGACCGTCTTCGACATCGACCTGGACGGCACGAAGCATCGTGTCATTCCGCGCGACGTTCAAGTGGACCCCATCAAGGATCAACCGGTCCATGTGGACTTCCTCCGTGTCAGCAAGGGCGCGCTTATCCGCGTCGAAGTGCCGGTTCACTTCATCAACGAGGCTGCATCGCCTGGCCTGAAGCGCGGCGGCGTTCTTAACATCGTGCGCCACGACATCGAGGTGATGTGTCCGTACGACAAGATCCCGGAGTTCTTTGAGATCGATTTGACGGGCTTGGAGATTGGCCGATCGGTCCACATCTCGACTGTCAAAATGCCAGAAGGCGTGACGCCGACAATCACGGACCGTGACTTTACGGTCGCCAGTATCGCTGGCGCCGTTAAGCAGGAAGTCGTGGAAGAAGCGGTTGCTGAAACCACCGAAGTGGCGGCAGCGAGCGGTGAGGCCAAGGCTGCCGATGAAGCCGACAAGCCGGCCCCTGAGAAGAAGAAGTAGGCTCCTACTTTTCTTTCTCAGCCTTAGGCTCGCGCCAGATCGACCTCCGTTGGGGCTATTCCCATGAAGCTCTTCGTCGGACTGGGAAACCCAGGCGCCAAGTACGCGCGCAACCGCCACAACGTCGGCTTTATGGCCGTCGAGACGATCGCGGAGCGCCACGGCCTAGGGCCGTGGCGCCGCCGCTTCCACGGCGAGGCCACGGAAGGCACGCTTTCGGGCGAGCGCGTGCTGCTGCTCAAACCGACGACCTACATGAATGACAGCGGCCGTTCCGTCGGCGAGGCACAGCGCTTCTTGAAAATCCCCCTGGAGGACATCTACGTCTTTCACGACGAAATCGATCTTGCGCCCGGCAAACTCAAGGTCAAAACGGGCGGCGGCAATGCCGGCCACAACGGTCTTCGCTCGATTTCCGCCCATAGTGGCAACGACTACAATCGCGTGCGCATCGGGGTCGGGCACCCTGGCGTCAGGGAGGCGGTCGCGCACTACGTCCTGCATGACTTCGCAAAGGTCGAGTACGAATGGCTCGAGCCGATGCTGGATGCCATGGCCGCGTTCGCGCCTTTCCTCGCCAAGGGGGATGCAGCGCGGTTCCTGTCTCAGGTCGCGCTTAAACTGCGCGAGTCGGATGACAGTGCGTCAAAGGCGACTTCCGAACCGTCCGACGCTCGCAAGAGTTCGGAGCGTCCGCCCGCCTCTAAACTCGGGAAGGGCCAAGGCTCACTTGCCGACAGTCTGAAGAAGTGGCTGATGGGCAAACCCGGCGAAGAATAATGACATTGCATCCCAACGGCGCTAGTCCCTACGCGGCATGAAACCGATCATCTCCATTTCCAATCTGTCCAAGACGTATGCGGGTGGCTTCCAAGCGCTCAAAGACGTCAACTTGGATATCCGCAAGGGCGAAATCTTTGCGCTGCTCGGACCGAACGGTGCGGGCAAGACGACGCTCATCTCCATCGTATGCGGCATCGTCAATCCGACCGGCGGCCAAGTAACCGTTGGTGGCCACGACATCATCGCTGATTACCGCGCGGCTCGATCGATGATCGGACTGGTTCCCCAGGAGCTGACCGTCGACACCTTCGAATCCGTTTGGAACACGGTCTCCTTCAGCCGAGGACTTTTCGGCAAATCCCCCAAACCTGCTCTCATCGAAAAGATCATCAAAGATCTGAGCCTATGGGACAAGAAAGACGCCCGCATCATGACGCTATCGGGCGGCATGAAACGGCGCGTGATGATTGCCAAGGCGCTCTCGCACGAGCCGCAAGTGTTGTTCCTCGATGAGCCCACTGCGGGCGTCGATGTCGAGCTGCGCCGGGAGATGTGGCAGCTCGTGCGTGACCTGCGCGAATCCGGCGTTACCGTTATCTTGACCACGCACTACATCGAAGAAGCCGAAGAAATGGCCGACCGGATCGGCGTAATCACCAAAGGCGAGCTGATCGTAGTCGAGGATAAGGTCGAGCTGATGCTCAAGCTTGGAAAGAAGCAACTTACGCTGCATTTGCACGACAAGCTCGAGGCGCTACCGCCGGAGCTGGCAGGGCACAATGTGGAACTCTCACCCGATGGGCACGCGCTGATCTTCACCTATGACACGCACGCAGAGCGCACCGGCATTACGGCCCTGCTCAACGACATGAGAACCGCCAACATCGGCTTTACCGACCTCAACACGACGCAGAGTTCCTTGGAGGACATCTTCGTCGACCTCGTGAGGAGCGCGAAGTGAACTTTCACGCCGTCAAAGCCATTTACAAGTTCGAGATGACGCGAGCCTGGCGCACTGTCATGCAGACGATCGTCTCGCCAGTGCTATCGACCTCTCTCTACTTCATCGTTTTCGGAGCAGCAATCGGCTCACGTATTACCGAAATCGAAGGCGTGAGCTATGGTGCATTCATCGTGCCGGGATTGATCATGCTGCAGCTCTTGACGCTAAGCATTTCCAATGCGGCCTTTGGCATCTACTTTCCAAGGTTCGCCGGCACCATCTACGAAGTGCTCTCGGCGCCGGTGTCGCCGCTCGAAGTGGTCATGGGCTACGTCGGGGCCGCCGCGACCAAGTCCATTATCGTAGGGTTCATCATCCTCATCACGGCGTCCTTTTTCGTGCCGCTGCATATTGCGCACCCGTTTTGGATGCTGGCGTTTCTCTTCCTGACGGCGATCGCGTTCAGCCTCTTCGGTTTCATCGTCGGGATTTGGGCCGATGGGTTCGATAAGCTGCAGGTCATCCCCTTGCTCATCATCACGCCGCTCACGTTCCTTGGCGGGACGTTCTACTCGGTGAACATGCTGCCGCCATTCTGGCAGACGGTGACGCTGTTCAACCCGGTCGTCTATCTTATCAGCGGCTTTCGCTGGAGCTTTTTTCAAATCTCCGACGTTAATGTCGTCATCAGTCTGGCCGTCACGTTAGGCTTTCTCGCCGTTTGTCTCGTTGCCGTTTGGTGGATCTTCAAGACCGGCTATCGGTTGAAGGCCTAGAACGACCACTGCAGCTTTCACTGGGAAACTAGCGGAACATGGCGCTTTTAAAGCAATGCGCAGCGCTCACGTACGTTGAGACGAGCAATTGTCCTTTGGTGTTGTTGATCACGACCCGAGGCAGCGGGCGCTGGACCATTCCGAAAGGATGGCCGAAGGCGAACATGTCCGATTCCGATCTTGCTGCTCGAGAAGCTCTCGAGGAAGCGGGTGTTTCGGGCGAGATCAGCGCCGACCCGATCGGCAACTTCGATTACACAAAGCGTCTGCACTTGTTCTCTTGGGTGCGCTGTCGCGTCGAGGTTTACTTGCTGCACGCCGACCGCCAACTGCTGACCTGGTCAGAAAAAGAGTCGCGGCGCTGCCTTTGGATCGAGCCGCAAGAGGCAGCAAAAATGGTTCGGGAGCGGCAGGTCGCCGACTTGTTACGCGCACTTCCCCGACAGCTTCAGCAAAGAGATTGAGTGTATTCAGCTCGCACGCCTGCTTCTTATGGTAGTGCTCGAGAAGACCGATTCCCGCGATTTTTGAGTGATTCGGGCGAATGAACTGTGGTGAAGAGACCGTGGATGTTTGTGATTCCAGCGCGGCCTGCGTATGACCACCTAATGCAACGATTAGGGACTGATTCGCATGGCCCCGCGTGACGGAGCAACAATCGCCACGCAAACGAGCAGGCTCCGCAAGACATCGCTCGATAAAGACCTGGGCAAAATCGGGCGTCTAGAGGAAGCCACTCGGCTTGTCTCGCGCACCCAGTTCTCATCCGGATATGCACTGCTCTTTCTTGCTCTTGCAGGAGTCCTTGCAGCCTATCAAATCGGCACTGAGCCGCATGCTGTTATCGTCATCGCTGCGGCGGTGATCGGCGGCTATATGGCGCTCACCATCGGTGCCAACGACGTAGCGAACAATGTGGGTCCCGCAGTGGGCGCACGCGCCCTGACGATGACGGGCGCGCTTGTCATGGCAGCGATTTTCGAGAGCGCAGGCGCTCTCATCGCAGGTGGCAATGTCGTTGAAACCATCTCCAAAGGAATCGTCGACCCCGCGCAGGTACCGGACGCCCAGACCTTTGTCTGGATCATGATGTCGGCGTTGCTGTCGTCGGCGCTTTGGGTGCACCTTGCGACCTTCCTTGGCGCGCCTGTTTCAACAACGCACGCTATTGTTGGCGGTGTCATGGGAGCCGGCATTGCCGCGGTCGGCACCGGCCCGATCGACTGGCTGGTCGTCTGGGCGATCACCATAAGTTGGATCCTCTCACCGTTGCTCGGCGGCTTGATTGCGGCCGCGTTTCTCGCATTCATAAAGATCAACGTCATCTATCAGGACGACAAGATCGCCGCGGCGCGCAAATGGGTACCTGCCCTGATCGCAATCATGGGTGCAGCCTTCGCGGCCTACCTGACAATCAAAGGACTGAGCCACGTTTGGAAGCCGGGATTTCTCATGATCGGCTCCATTTCTGTGGCGGTTTACGCGGCGATCTTCCTAGCAGTGAAGCCGTGGGTCTTTGCGCAATCAGAGGGGCTTGAAAACCGCAACCAATCGCTGCGCAAGCTGTTTCACCTGCCCCTCATCTGCTCTGCTGCGCTCTTGTCATTTGCCCATGGGGCCAACGATGTCGCCAACGCCGTTGGGCCGTTGGCCGCGATCCTTCACAGCGTCGAAGATGGTTCGCTGGAGAGCACCGTCAGCGTTCCGATCTGGGTGATGCTGATCGGTGGGCTTGGAATCAGTCTCGGCCTCTTCCTGTTCGGACCACGCCTTGTGCGCATGGTCGGCCATCAGATCACACGCATGAATCCGATGCGAGCCTTTTGCGTCGCGCTATCGGCTGCCATCACGGTGATCATCGCCTCGTCATTGGGGCTGCCCGTTAGCTCGACGCACATTGCCGTCGGAGCGGTTTTTGGTGTCGGCTTCTTCCGCGAGTACTACACGACCCACAGCCACCGGCGGCGCCAATACGTCAGGAAACATGTTCCCCTTCACGCTCGGCGACGCTCGCCCGCCATGGCCAAAATGGACGCCGACGAGCTCCGCCGGCGCAAGCTCGTGCGCCGGTCCCACTTTATGGGAATTCTAGCCGCATGGGTTATTACCCTGCCCGCCGCAGCCGCGATAGCCGCAGCAATCTTCTACGCAATATCCCTTTTCGTCTGACAGCAGCCCATCCCACTGTCCGGCCAATTGCCCGGTGCGGCAACGACGGGCTTCACAAGACGCGCCGAACCGCCTAGGCATGCTCGCACCTTTTAGGCTGGCGCCGCATTGGCCCTCCGTCATTTTCCGCAACCTCCACTCAGCACCTCGAACGGGCTTCAAACTATGGGCTTCAAATGCGGCATCGTGGGCCTGCCGAACGTCGGCAAGTCGACCCTCTTCAATGCTCTCACGCAGACAGCGGCGGCCGAAGCTGCCAACTATCCATTCTGCACGATCGAGCCGAACGTCGGCGAAGTGGGTGTGCCTGACGAGCGGTTGGAGAAACTCGCCGCGATCGCCAAGTCGGGACAAATCATTCCGACACGGCTGACGTTCGTCGACATCGCGGGCCTCGTCAAAGGCGCCTCGAAAGGCGAGGGACTTGGAAACCAGTTTCTGGGCCACATCCGCGAGGTCGATGCCATAGCCTATGTGCTTCGGTGTTTCGAAGATGGTGACGTCACACACGTGGAGGGTCGTATCGATCCGGGCGCCGACGCCGAAACTGTCGAAACCGAGTTGATGCTCGCAGATTTGGAAAGCCTGGAGAAGCGCTACACAAACACCGAAAAGAAGGCGAAGACGGGCGACAAGGAGGCGAAGGCCCAAGTCGCCATCATGGACAAGGCATTGGCCCTGTTGCGTGAGGGCAAGCCGGCGCGATTTGCCGATCTCACGCCCGAAGAAAAGCCGGCCTATGATGCGCTCCAGTTGTTGACGGCCAAGCCCGTTCTCTACGTGTGCAATGTCGACGAAGCCTCAGCGGCAACCGGAAATGCGCACGCGCGCACTGTTGAGGAACGAGCCAAGTCCGAGGGGGCAGGTTGCGTCATTATCTCGGCAAAGATCGAAGCAGAGTTCGCAAGCCTGCCGCCGGAAGATCGCGATGAATTCCTTAAGGACCTCGGACTCGACGAGCCTGGCCTCAACCGGCTGATCCTCGCGGGCTACACGCTGCTCGACCTCGTAACTTATTTCACCGTCGGCCCGAAAGAGGCACGCGCATGGACCATCACGCGCGGCACGAAGGCGCCTCAGGCAGCCGGCGTGATCCACACCGACTTTGAGAAAGGCTTCATTCGCGCCGAGACCATCGCCTACGACGACTATGTGACGCTGGGCGGGGAAACCGGCGCCAAGGATGCGGGAAAAATGCGGCTTGAGGGCAAGGAGTATGTCGTCAAGGATGGCGACGTGATGCACTTCCGCTTTGCCAATTGAGCGGGCGCAATGCGCCCTTGACTGCCCCGTGAGACATCCCAAATTTGGATTGTAATCCGTGTAACAGGGAGGATTGACGATGTTGGCAGTCGAGATCCAGGAACACGCACGCAAGTTGCGCGAAGCCCACGGGGACAAGGCCCTCGCCGAGGCCGCGCAGAAGGCTAAAGCCTTCGAAGAGGTGGGCGAAAAGGAAGAGGCTGAGACCTGGCGCCGTATCCAAGCCGCGCTTCAACAAATGCAGGGCCCGCACGCCAGCTAGTTAGGAATTTGCATTGAGCGGCCCAACGGGGCCGGGGCGGGAGGCATCAATGTTGACCCCGCCCCTTGGGCGTGCAGTCCCTTTGTCCTATTTAGCCACTCGCAGCTCCGTACCAGGCGCGAACCGGTGCCTCTGCTGACGTGGCAAAGTTCCCAGAGTTCTCCACCCACATCTGCGTTCCCCAGTCAAAGTGCCACCACTCGTAAGGGTAGTTGGTGAAGCCCGCCTCGATCATCGACCAATAAAGAAGCCGGCGGTTGCGAAGCGCGTCGAGGTCACTCAAATCGAGCTGACGCCCGTCCCTTTGCGCCTTTTCGAGCTCGACCTCAAAGTGCTGCGTGTGGCTGAGATCAGAAGGGTCGTCGAAGATGCTTCCCATGAACAAATGATCGCCCGTTCCGATCAGGCGCAGGGTCGTATCGATCGCACCACCTGTGATGTGCGTTGGCCACGTGCGCGAGTCGGAAGGATCGAATTCGTCGGGGTCGGAACAATACTCACCGGCAAAAGCGATGCATTCGACTTCGGTGGGCGAGGGCAGCGTTGCCTTGGCCTGCTCGATAAAAAACGACCATAGGTCAGCCTGCAATTTGAGCGAGCGATAGCCATCAAGGACGAACAGCTCCACTTCGTAGGGGGCCAGCGCCTCATTCACGCGCGCGAGCTTCTCCGCAACCGACCTGCGACACCGCACGTTTGCATGCGCTGCGGCGAAGGCCCTGTAGTAGGGCCCGTTCTCGCCGTCGTTGCGGGCGTAATAACACTGGCCCGCAACGCCATAGTCCGCAATATCAACGAGGGGTTCGCGCGACCTGGCATCGCTCGTATCGACGGGAACGTTCGCATATTCGAGAGCCGACGGCGGATGGACGTGGCGTGGTATCGCGCGTGTTCTGGCATCAGCCGTCATACGACAGGACCCGCAATCAACTTTTCCTGCCGCGTTGGCCGTACGTTTTGAAACGCTTCAACACGCGCTCCATCTCGTCGTCGGGAATGAGCGACGGCTTACCAAGCTTCAGGACTTCACAATACTGCGCAGCCAAGACTTCGACCTCGTTGGCAAGCTCAAGCGCGCCGGCCAGGGTAGTTCCCAGCGCAATCTGCCCGTGGTTTGCCATCAGGCAGGCGTTGCGATGAAGAAGGCCCTTGGCGACGAAACGCGCTAGCTCCTGCGTCCCGAACGTCTCGTAGGGGACCAACGGAATGTCTTTTCCGTCCGCGATAGCCACCATGTAGTGAAACGCCGGGATCGGCTTGTGGGCACATGCAAGCGCCGTCGCGTGTAAGGAGTGTGTATGGACGACCGCGTTCATGTCGGAGCGGGCGCGATAGGCACTCAAGTGAAAGCGCCACTCGCTCGATGGCTTGCGCCCCTTCGCCGGCGGCTGGCCAATGCCATCGACAAACACAATATCGCGCGGCCGGATTTCATCGTACGCCATGCCGGTTGGCGTGATCAGCATGCCGTCTTTCCAGCGGCACGAAACGTTGCCCGACGTTCCCGGCGAAAGACCTGAGCGGCTCATCGCAAGCGCGGTTTCGATCACGCCGCGCCGCGCCTTGGCCTCCTTGTCTTTCGCTTTCGCTGGCAACTTTCTAAGCCTCTAGTTTGTGCGGATCACGACGAGACGATCCGTGCCTGATTCGGCACCCCAAAGTTCGCCTGGCCGACCCAGCATCTGACGCACGTCTGCGCCTGAGCGGTTGCTGGGAAAACTTTCAAACTTTTCCGTCTTCGGATCGAACCGCAAAATGGCGTTTGCGCCAAAGTCGGAGACCCAAACGAGGTCCTTGTCATCGACGAAAACGGCATAAGCGCTCGGATCATCGCCCGGCAAAGGCCATGTCTGCCACGTTTTGCTTAGAGGATTATAAACGCTGAGTGAGCCGGCGTTCCATTCGCTCACCCACAGCCGCCCCGACGAATCCGACCAAACGCGGCGGGTGCCGCTGTCTTTTTGCGGTGGATCTATGGGCGTCACCTTGCCCGTTTCAAGGTCGGGTTTGGCCAGATAGCTGCCGGCAAGCGAAACATACCAGATCGCCCCATCCGGGGTGGCGGCAATGCCGTAAGGCCCATACCCGCGGGGCGCATCCCATACGCTCATTTCGCCCGTGGCGGGATCGAGCCGCCCAAATATCCCGGACTGGCCGGTGAACCAGATGCGTCCTTTGCCATCGAAAGCTGCCGTGTTGAGATTGGCGGCGGCGCGATCTTTCGGCAGTGGCCAACTTTTGACCTTCAGCGTATCGGCATCGACGCGCACCATCGCGTTGAGCCCACCGTCCGTCACCCAGGCTGCGCCGTCCGGTCCGACAATCACGCCATGCGGTGCCGAGCCCTTGCCAAGCGGAACGCGTGTGATTTTGCCCGTCTTTGGATCAAGCCGCCCCAGCACACCGGCGCGCTGACCTGTGTACCAAACCGTACCATCAGGAGCCGGGGCCACGTCATGAGGCCGGTCGCCTTTGGGAAGGTCGAAGTACTGCACCTCCTGCGCGACAGCTGATGAGGCAAGGAGAACGCTCGCCAAGAGACTGCCAGCAACAATGCGCACGCGCGTCGTGGGATAACAAATCATGAGAGGCTCCATTGGACTCCGGGCGATTCCATACGGCTCTTGGGACCCCGCCAGATATAGGGACACATGATGACGGATTGAACCGGCCGATTTGCGCTCAGTCTTTGCGCTCAGGATAGAGCGACAACAGGCCTTCGTGGGACGCGCGACATACCCCGCGCTCGGTAATGAAACCAGTGACGAGACGCGCCGGGGTGACGTCAAAGGCGGGGTTGCCGGCCGGTGAGCCGGGCGCTGCAATCTCGACGACGACGACCGAACCGTCCGGCAAGCGGCCCGGCATCTTTAAGACCTCATCGGCCGAGCGCTCCTCAATCGGAATCTTGAGGCCGTCGTCGACGGTCCAATCGATCGTTGAATGCGGCAGGGCGACGTAGAAAGGCACGCCATTGTCTTTGGCCGCCAGCGCCTTCAAGTATGTGCCGATTTTGTTGGCCACGTCGCCGTTCGCAGCGACGCGGTCGGTGCCGACGATGGCAAGATCGACCTTACCGTGCTGCATGAGGTGGCCGCCCGCGTTATCGACCACGATGGTGTGCGGCACGCCGTGACCGCCAAGCTCATAGGCCGTCAACGAGGCACCCTGATTGCGCGGGCGTGTCTCGTCGACCCAAACATGGACGGGAACGCCGGCGTCGTGCGCTTGGTAGATTGGCGACGTTGCCGTACCCCAATCCACACACGCCAGCCAGCCCGCATTGCAATGCGTCAGGACTTGCACCGGCTCGCCGGGCTGCTTCGTGGCAGCGATCTCTTTGATGATCTCAAGACCGTTTTCACCGATGCGCCGGCAGGTCTCGACATCCTCATCGCAGATCTCGCCCGCCCGCTTGTAGGCGGCCGCAACGCGCGCCTCACGCGGCAGGTTGCGCACCGCACGCCGCATTTCTTCGAGCGCCCAGCGCAAGTTGATCGCCGTGGGGCGCTGCTTGGCCAAGAATTCAATGGCGCGGTCAATTGCTTCGTCGGACGCATCCTCACGAACAGCCATAGCGAGACCGAAGGCGGCAGTCGCCCCGATCAGTGGCGCACCACGCACCTGCATGGTGAGGATCGCGCGCGCTGCATCCTCGACGGACTTGAGCGGAACGATAACGAGTTCATGCGGCAGCCGGGTCTGGTCGATGATCTCGACCGACCATCCATCAGGCGCAAGCCAGATCGTGCGAAATGCTTGGCCGTTGATTTTCATCGCCTACTCACTGCCGGGTATCGGTGGGGCCAAGGGAATATGGATCGTTGCGTCCAGGCCGCACGCACCACAGGTGAGCGTATACCATTCCGCATATGGCCTGGCCGACTGATCGACGATCGTAAGGCCTGGCGTTTCGCAAACGGGACATGCGACCGGCGTGTCCGGTGCCGCACGCCACGCCGCGATCCTAGCAAGCGCCGCGATCGTCTTCTCAGGTGGTAAGGGATTTCCGGCCACGGGTTCGCTTAATGCCCCTCAAAGGCCATCAGCGCGTGGGTGGATATCCCTTCGCTGCGCAAGAGATCAAGCCCGCCAAGCTCAGGCAGATCGACGAGAAACGCCGCGCCGGCCACCAATCCACCCGAGCGGGTGATCAGCTTGACGGCCGCTTCCGCGGTACCTCCCGTCGCGATCAAATCGTCGACGATGAGAATGCGCTCGCCCGGCTTGATGGCATCTTCATGTATCTCGATGATGTCGACGCCGTATTCCAGCGTGTACTGCTGCCCGATCGTCTTCCAAGGCAGCTTGCCTTTCTTGCGGATCGGGATAAAGCCGCATCCCAGCCGGTCTGCCACCGCACCCCCGACGATAAATCCGCGTGCCTCAATACCGGCCACGGCGTCGATGCCCTCACCCTGATACGGCCTCGCTAGACCCTCTATCGCCCCTTTAAACCCTTGGGCGTCCCCAAGAAGGGTGGTGATGTCCCGAAACTGGATTCCCGCCTTGGGATAGTCGGGAATTGTGCGCACTAGCTGCCGCAAATCGCTCAAGTTTGCCTCCTCGTCAAATTAGCGGCGCAAAATAGCAATATCCGATGACGGGCGGTAGGAGGCTTCGACTTGCGTATGCGAGACGGGCCCTGGCCAGATGCCGTTCCAACGCTCCGGGACCCGTGAATGGCGGCCGAGAGGAGGTCGAGTGCGTGACTGATGTGAATTTTCCACTGATGGCGGACGGCGGGGATGAAGATTTGCCGCGCACGCTACGGCGCGAGCGCGAGGCTCGGGAGCGAGAAGCACGTGAGCGCCAGGCGCGCCAGCGCAATGCGACGCTGACGCATGACTTTGGCGCCGCAGAGGTTGAAGCTTACGCCGGAGCGCAGATGGAGCCTGTTCCTGCTTCGGTGAAGCGGTTCGATGTGCCGTTCGTGCAGCTCATGATGTTTTTCATCAAGGCGGTGTTTGCGGCCATCCCGGCGCTGTTGATTCTCGGCACGCTCCTGTGGTTTGCCGGCGCAGCATTGAAGGCGGCCTACCCGCAGCTCGTGCACACAGAAATCCTCATTCGCATCCCGCGATAGACGTGGCGTACGGAATGGCGTGCGGGCCTAATGGCTCATGGAATGGCCGTGAATGTAGCCTTCCAACTGCCCGATCACGAACTGCTGGTGATCGATGATGCTCTTCACGATGTCGCCGATCGAGACGATACCAACGATCGCACCCTCCTCGACCACCGGTAGATGGCGCAGACGATGCTCGGTCATTTGCCGCATGCACCGATCAATTGTTTGATCAGGCCGCGCGCAGACCAACGTGTCTTCCATAATGTCTCGAACGAGCGTGCGCGGCGAGGTCTTCCCCTTAAGCGCAACGTTGCGCGCATAGTGCCGCTCGGTGATCATGCCGACCAGTGCGCCGTCCTCCATCACCGGCAGTGCTCCGACATCTCTTTCCGCCATGATGTTGATGGCGCTAAAGACGGTATCGTCCGGCGTCACCGACCAAAGTTCACGCCCCTTCAATCCCAATAGCTGACGTACGGTTGTTGTCATCGCTCACCTCCCGACACCCGGTTCTATTTTCGTTGTTGTTAGGGGCCCACCGCCGAAGCAAGTGAGTTAAGGTGTTATCGTCGAAAACCGTAAGCCAGGACTGAATCGTCTCTCTTGACGAAAGTCAAACTCAAGTGTGGTGAATTCTGTGCGTCAAGTACTTCCAATCTTTCCCATATCGCATTGCATCATCGAAGGCAGACCGCGCCACGATTAGGTTTCTGATCTACTTCGCGCCTGCAATATTCGCAGCCGCAATATCGGCTGGACCGTTTGTCGCGCGCGACAAGGGCGATTAGACGCCGCGGTCTTCGCTATCAAACAGCAAGAACGTGGATACCCTTGAGTTGCTTGCATTGCATGAAGCTAAAATGCGGATGCGAGTTCGCGCACAGCCTCGGCCATCGCTCGTTCGATACCCGGCTCCGTCATCGAGTGGCCGGCACCCTCGACGATTTGGAGGCGCGCGTCAGACCAGACCTGGCTGAGCGCAAAAGCCGCTCGGGGCGGGCACAACAGATCATAGCGACCCTGCACGATGACTCCGGGAATGCCTGCAAGACGGTGCGCCTCCCGCAGGAGCTGATCCGGCTCAAGGAAGAAGTCGTTGCGGATATAGTGCGCCTCCATGACCGGCGTCGGCGGCAGGCGCCCATCCGAGACGACAACATCGGTCAGGCGCGTGCGCGCCGGCGCCATCTCGGACAGAGTGCGCTCGTAAGCGTTCCACATGCGCGCCGCCGGGCCATGCACCTTGGGATCTGAATCACAGATCCGGCGTAGGTATGCACCCAACGGGTCCGCGCGCTCGGACACAGAAAGTAAGCCGATGAAGTCTGCGAAGAGATCCGGCCTGAATTGTTTGGGGCCTTCGACGAACGCCCACTCGGTTTCCTGCCTCGTGCCCAAAAAGACTGCACGTAAAACCATGCCGCTCACGTACTCGGGATAACGCTCGGCATATGCGAGCGCCAGCGTCGAGCCCCAGGAACCGCCCACAAGCAACCACTTCTCGATGCCGAAGTGCTCGCGGATGTGCTCCATGTCGGCAATCAAGTGGTTGGTTGCATTCGCTTTCGTCGAGAGATAGGGATGGCTGCGACCTGCTCCCCTCTGATCGAAGAGCAGCGCGTGCATGCGCTCGGGATCAAACAGGTTGCGGTGGGCGTGTTGTGCGCCACTGCCGGGACCGCCATGCAGGAACAGAACCGGGACGCCGTCACGCCGCCCGACCTCCTCCACGTAGATCCAGTGGCCATCGCCGACGTCGAGCATGCACGCATCGAATGGTCGAAGGAGCTGAGCTTTCTGGCTTGGTGCAGACATGATTGACCGACGGCGAGCAAACAGAGAAAAGCGTGACAGGAGCGTCAACGGCAAGAAGTGAGACAACACTTCCTCAATATAGCGTTATGACCGCTCAACCTATCGAGATCCATGGGAGATGGGCGAAGATGGCGCGCACTTGGGGTTTCGGCCTTCCTTCCACCCAACGTGGCATGCGAAAAGTCTGTGCAAGCCTCTGAGCCCATTTACACAGGTGAAGAAAAATGACGATCGACAACACCAAACTCGACGCGCTGCTCGGCACGATGGTGAACGAACTCGGGGCCGCTGCCAACGCGGCGCTGGTGCTGATCGGGGACAAGCTTGGCCTCTATAAGGCGCTGGCCAAACACGGAAATCTTACCTCCGATGGCTTGGCCCACGCGACTGGAACGCGCGAGCGCTATGTGCGCGAATGGCTAGCGGCCCAGGCGGCTTCGGGGTTTGTCGAGTACAACGCAGAGAACAAGACGTTTTCGCTCTCGCCCGAGCAAGATGCCGTCTTTGCCGACGATGATAGTCCAGTGAACATGGCCGGCGGGTTCTATTCACTTGCCGCTGTCTACGCCGACGAGCCGCGCCTGACAGAGGCTTTTAGGTCCGGTGAGGGTGTGGGTTGGGGTGACCATTGCAGTTGCCTCTTCTGTGGCACCGAGCGTTTCTTTCGACCCGGTTACAAAGCCCACCTGGTCTCGGAATGGCTGCCTGCACTCGACGGCGTCGTCGACAAATTGAAAAAGGGAGCGCGCGTTGCCGATGTCGGGTGTGGACACGGTGCCTCCACCGCCATCATGGCCGAGGCGTTCCCCAACTCCGAGTTTGTCGGTGTCGACTTCCACGCGCCCTCCATCGACAAGGCCCAATCCCAGGCCGGCCACCTGTCGAACGTGCGCTTTGAAGTGGCGCGCGCGCAAGACTTCGCGGGAAGCTACGACCTCGTCACCGTATTCGACGCGCTGCATGACATGGGCGACCCCGTTGGTGCGGCCTCAAACATTCGCAAGGCCCTTGGCGCGGATGGAACATTCATGATCGTTGAGCCGTACGCGCATGACGAGTTGCAGGACAACTTCAATCCCGTAGGGCGCGTTTACTATGCCTTCTCGACGAACATCTGCGTGCCCGCCTCACTCGGTCAGGAAGTTGGTGCAGCGCTTGGCGCGCAGGCCGGCCAGAAGCGGCTCGCAGATGTATTGAATCAGGGTGGCTTTTCGCGCGTGCGCCGGGCGACGGAGACGCCCTTCAACATAGTGCTCGAGGCCCGGGCATGAGAGCAGGCGTCACTATGTGGGAACTGGGTGATGACAAATTTGCATGACGTCGATTGGTCGAAGATCCCGGCGCCTCCCGACGATGGCGCCGCCGGCCATCTCGTTGGGATGACACTGCCTTCATTGGCCTTACCCGCAACGGATGGGCGATCAATTGACCTATCGAAACTGGGCGGACGCACGGTCGTCTATGTCTATCCCAAAACAGGACGCCCGGATGTTCCACTGCCGGAAGGCTGGGACCAAATTCCCGGCGCGCGTGGGTGCACGCCACAGTCATGTGCGTTCCGAGACCACTTCGAAGAGCTCAAGACGCTTGGTGTGGCTCACGTGTTCGGACTTTCCGCTCAAGACACGCAGGACCAAAAAGAAGCCGCAGAGAGATTACATCTGCCCTTCC
>CAZUKP010000052.1:0-12006 GCA_964620915.1 uncultured Hyphomicrobium sp.
AGCCGGGCGGACAAGGCACGAGCTCCGGCGGCGACCGCCGTTATGTACCTGTCCTGGCGCGGGCCGCCGTAGCCGTCGGTGTGGCAGGGCTTTTCATTGAAACGCATGATAATCCCGATCGCGCGCCATCTGACGGGCCCAACATGCTTCCGCTAAAGGATTTCGCGCCGCTGATGCGGGAACTTATGGCGATTGATGATCTGGTGAAGAAACAGACGAGCAGTCACTAGTGCGACTTACGCGAAGACTTCTGCTCCGCCGCGCGCCAGTATGGCGTCGTGCATGTCAGTCAAACTGAAGAAACGCCGCCATCCATATTGGGTCTTCGCCCGAGACCATCTCGCGTCGTGACAGGTGAAGATGTTGCTCGGCGCTGCAGCCATTCTGTCCGCACATCGGACCGGCCGCGTGCGTTGCGGCGTTGAGCGCTGCGACGCTCATTGAGGTCACGAAATAAGCGACCACATAAAGACAGACGAGGACCCCCAGCGTACGCAGGACGTTTTCAAACGACATCATGCGATTCCCTCTTGAAGTCCGCTCGGCCGATCCAAAACGCTGGCCTTGCCATTCCTCCCAACACATCGAGACAGTCGTCCCATGTGCATCGGTTTCTGGAACAAGGGCTCTTGAAGAGCTTGATGCGGCACCACAACCACATGCCATCAAGCAGCGAGATTCACCCCCGAACACAGAAAAGTCTCCATAAAAACGATACCACAGAATCGGTGATTCCCAATTACTAGCACTGCCCGTGCACACGAAATATCTCTGCGTGAAGCATCGCTACGACACCCCAGACCAAGTAGCAGGATTTGCTGCCACGGGTCGGAAGGGGAGCGGACATTCGAAGGACATATCGGCGCATTCGGGCACGGTGAGAGACGGCCCGATTTGTCGGTGCTAAAAGTTCAAGGATCGCGAAGAGAAAACGCGATTTCTTCGGGGTCCGGCTTTTGTTCTGACTAGAAATAAGGGGAGCGGATGCACGCCGTCACACTGCAGGAAATTGCGGTTCTCTTGGCTGCGCTTGCGATTGCAGCACCGCTTGCGCGCTGGCTGGGCATCGGATCAGTGCTCGGTTACCTCATTGCGGGCATGCTGCTTGGGCCTTCCACCATTGGTTGGGTGTTTTCCGACTACGAGGCGAAGGAGCTATTGGAGTTTGCCGAGTTCGGCATCGTCCTCTTGCTCTTCGTCATTGGGCTTGAGCTGCGTCCCAAACGCTTGTGGGCGATGCGGCAAGCTGTATTTGGCCTCGGCAGCGCACAAGTAGCTGCAACGGGAGCGGTGCTGGCGGCTGCTGCGCTCGCGCTCGGATTACCTTGGAAAACAGCGCTGTTTACTGGCTTGGCGCTGGCACTGTCTTCGACGGCGTTTGCGCTGCAGGTCATGGAGGAAACGGGGGATCTCACGGCACGGCACGGCCGCCTCGGATTTGCAGTATTGCTGTTCCAGGATCTTTGCGCCATTCCACTTATTGCGCTTGCACCCTTGTTCGCGGTGGCGGCCACCGACGCTGCACCGAAGATGGATTTGATTGCCGGGCTCAAGGGGCTGGGCATTATTGCCGCTGTCGTGGTGGGTGGACATTTCCTGCTCGATCATTTGATCCGACTCGTGGCGCTCGCTCGTGTCAGAGAGGCAATGACGGCGGCCGCGCTTCTGACGGTGGTCGGCGTCACGATCCTGATGCAGCAAGCTGGGCTTTCCGCATCGCTCGGAGCGTTCATTGCAGGCGCGTTGTTGGCAGAATCGTCCTACCGCCACCAGCTGGAAGCGGACATTCAGCCCTTCGAGGGGCTCTTACTTGGCTTGTTCTTCACCGCAATCGGGATGTCGATCGACCTCAATCTGCTTATCGAGGAGCCGGCTCGCATCATTGCACTCGTTACAGGCCTCGTCGCCGTGAAAGCCTTGGTGCTTTATGTGCTTGGGCGCTGGCAAGGATTGGCACCGGGACCGGCGCGGCGCCTGGGATTCGCACTTGCGCAGGGCGGTGAGTTTGCCTTCGTGCTCTTCACGGTTGGATATGCCTCAGGTGCGTTGTCGCGCGACGATACCCAGTTGCTTACGGTCGTCGTGACGTTGTCGATGGCCGCAACGCCATTGCTCCTGAAGCTCGAGTCGTTCTTTTCTAGGCGTCGGAGGTTGGTGGCACCACTTTACGACACACCACCGGAGAACGAAGGGCACGTGATCATCGCCGGCTTTGGGCGTTTTGGACAAATTGTTGCGCGCATCCTGACAGCACGGCGTATTCCCTTCACTGCACTCGACATCAGCGCCGAGCAGGTGGAGTTCGTGAAGCGGTTTGGTAGCCAGGCATTCTACGGTGATGCTAGTCGGCCTGAGATACTGGAGGCTGCCGACGCGCACCTAGCCCGCGCGTTTGTCCTGGCCATAGATGACGTCGATGCTTCAATCCGCACCGCTGAGTTGGTGAAGCAGCACTATCCCGATCTCCCGATCTATGCGCGGGCCCGCAACCGCGCCCATGCGCACCGCCTGCTCGACCTTGGCATCACGAACTTGCAGCGTGCGACGTTTCTATCAGCCGTCGATATCACCAAGAAGCTCTTGCTGGGGTTGGGTGTGCCTAAGCGCGAAACCAATCGCATTATTGAAACCTTCCGCACCCACGATGAACGCCGCTTGATCGAGGACTATCAGCATGCGAGCGATATGGAGAAACTGCGCGACCGCGCCCGTAGCGATGTTGCAACGCTGGAAAAACTGTTCGCAGAGGACGCCGCCGAGGAAGCGCGATTGCGTGAGTCGGAGGAGGGCGCGCGATGAAGCCGATCATCTGTGTCGGACACGCCGCGCTTGATCATGTCTACCGAATTGAGGCCTTTCCAGCCAAGCCGACCAAGGTGCGTTCTCTTGAATACATCGAAAGCGGTGGTGGGATGGCGGCGAATGCGGCGGCCACCATCGCCAGACTCGGCGGCCCGGTTGAGTTGTGGGGCCACGTGGGTGCTGACAGAACCGGTGAGAAAGTCCGTGAGTTTCTCCAGGAGGACGGGGTCGACGTCGCGTTTGTCCGCAGTTTTGACGGTGCGCGCACGTCCACCTCTGCCGTCATCGTCGATAGCAGAGGTGAACGGCTGATCGTTGGTGAGAGGGATCACGCTATGCCGATGGCGGCCGATTGGTTGGCGCTGTCGCGCATCAAGGACGCCGGTGCAGTGCTCAGCGACCTGCGCTGGCTAGAGGGCACGCGTAGCGCCTTCCAAGAAGCCCGCACGCACGGTGTGACCACCATGCTCGATGTCGACTTAGGGGGCGGCGGTGGTGAGTTGCATGCATACTTAGGCCTTGCTGACTACGCCATCTTCTCTGCGCCTGCATTTGAAGCATTTGCCCCAGGGATCGACCAAGCGGAGCGCTTTTCCCGCATTCTGGCGATGGGCGTCCGCCATGCCGGAGTAACGCGGGGATCCAAAGGGTACTCGTGGGTGGATTCGACTGGGGCATCTGGGCACCAACCGGCATTCCCAGTCGAAGTCGTCGATTCGACCGGTGCGGGAGATGCCTTTCATGGTGCGTTTGCCTGGGCGTTGGCGCGAGGGCACGCTACACCCCAGTGTGCCCGCATTGCCGCAGGGGTAGCGGCGCTGAAATGCCGGCGGCTAGGCGCTCGCTCTGGATTGCCAACGTTTGCTGAGCTTGAAGCGTTTCTCGCCGGCCAAACGTAAGAAACTGAGGGCGGTTCGGCGAACCGGCAGTCCAGCCATAGACGCAGAGGGGCAGCCTCGCTAAATGTGCCGCTCATGTTCGGGGGCGCCTGTCGGCCGCGGGAAGAAGGAATTAAGACATGAGCGAGGTGCGCGACGGGGCTACGGTTGCCACTGAGGTCGGGCACGCGGAACTGGCCAGTGCCATCCGCGCGTTGGCCATGGATGCCGTGCAGGCTGCCAAATCGGGGCACCCCGGCATGCCGATGGGCATGGCAGACGTTGCAACGGTCCTGTTCAGAGAGGCACTGCGTTTTGATGCTTCTCGGCCGGACTGGCCGAACCGCGACCGATTTGTGTTGTCGGCGGGCCATGGGTCGATGCTGCTTTATTCGCTGCTCCACCTCACCGGTTACCCGGAGATGGATATCGAGCAGCTGAAGCGTTTTCGCCAACTCGGCTCCAAGACCGCCGGCCATCCCGAGCACGGCCATGCACCTGGTATCGAGACGACGACGGGGCCGTTGGGGCAGGGATTGGCCACTTCCGTCGGCATGGCAATCTCCGAGCGCATGCTCAACGCGCGGCTCGGCAGCGACATCATCGATCACCACACCTATGTGATAGCAGGTGACGGCTGCCTCATGGAGGGTATCAGCCACGAAGCTATCTCGCTCGCCGGTCACCTTGGCCTCGGCAAGCTCATCGTCTTGTTCGACGACAATGGAATTTCCATCGATGGCCCGACAGACCTTTCCGTGTCCGATGACCAGGTTGCTCGGTTCAAGGCGCATGGCTGGAACGCCGTTCGTGTTGACGGTCATGATCCAGAGGCGATCTCGGCAGCATTGGCAAAGGCGCGGAGTGATTCATCTAAACCTTGGCTGATCGCTTGCAAGACCGTCATCGGATTTGGCGCACCGACGAAGGCGGGTAAATCGTCAACGCATGGGGAGCCGCTCGGCGAAGAAGAGATCAAAGGTGCTCGCGAAAAGCTCGGCTGGCCACATCCTCCGTTCGAAATTCCGCCAGCGGTGCTGTCCGCCTGGCGCGCCGTCGGGCAACGCGGAGCCAATGACTATATGGCGTGGAAGGTTCGTTTCGATCAGGCGGGTGCCGACGTTCGCACAGCTCTTGAGACACCTGCAGGCACCTCGCGGCTACCTGAGGTTTCCAGGGCCATTGCTGATGCAAAGTCCGCCTTCGTTGAGGAGGAAGCAAAGCGGGCGACGCGCGTGTGGTCGCAAAAAACGCTTGAGCACGTGGTGCCTGTATTGCCGGAGTTGATCGGTGGTTCGGCCGACCTGACAGGATCGAATGGCACACGCACCAAGTTGCACACCGCCATATCGAGCAGCGATTTCTCCGGCAACTACATCCACTACGGGGTGCGCGAATTCGAAATGGCGGCGGCGATGAATGGCATCGCGCTGTCGGGCGGGTTCATTCCCTACGGCGGCACCTTCCTCGTCTTTTCCGACTATGCCCGCCCGGCGATCCGCTTGTCGGCCCTGATGCGTCAGCGGGTCATCTACGTGATGACACATGACTCCATCGGTCTCGGGGAAGACGGACCAACGCACCAGCCGATCGAACATCTGGCATCCTTGCGTACCATTCCCCACCTGCTCGTCCTGCGCCCCGCGGACGGTGTCGAAACGGCCGAGTGCTGGGAGATCGCGCTACAGCATACCGAAAATCCCTCGCTCCTTGCCCTTTCGCGACAAGGGGTGATGAATGTGCGAACGGGTCCGTCGAAAGAGAACCTGAGTGCAAAGGGGGCATATGTCCTGCGTGAAAGCGACGGCCCGCGAGACGTGACGCTGATGTCGACAGGCGCGGAAGTCGGCCTTGCTATAGAAGCGGCTGAGATACTTGCAGCAGATGGCATTCATGCCGCCGTCGTTTCGATGCCATCGTTCGAGCTGTTCCGCGCGCAACCCAATGCGTATCGTGCCGAAGTGCTGGGTGAAGCGCCGCGTGTTGCTATTGAAGCCGGTGTCGCCCAGTGCTGGTACGAGTGGCTCGGTAAGGGCGGCGCGTTTGTCGGTCTTTCGGACTTTGGCGCGTCCGCTCCGGGTCCGCAGGTCTTTGAGCACTTTGGTCTGACGAAAGAGAAAGTCGCTGATGCGGCCCGCCGCGTGGCGAAGGGCGACGCGTGAGCCAGCGCCAAAACGCTAGTCACTGCAACCTGTGATGCGATGGAATTAGCCCTCGACAAGCTGAAGACGATTACGGATGCCGACGTGGCGGGAAAGCGCGTACTCTTTCGCGCCGACCTCAACGTTCCAATGAAGGATGGCGTTGTCACGGACGCGACGCGGCTTGAAAGGATCGTGCCGGGTTTGAAGGAGCTATCTGCTCGTGGTGCACGCGTCGTCGTCATTTCACACTTCGGCCGGCCGAAGGGCACCCCCAATCCCGAGATGAGCTTGCGCCCGGTGTCAGCAAAGCTTGGAACAATATTGGGTCAGCCCGTTACGTTCGTGCCCGAGTCTGTCGGGCCGGAAGCAGAGCGCGCGGTCGCGGCCTTGGCGCCCGGCGAAATTGCCGTTTTGGAAAACCTGCGCTTCCACAGGGGCGAGGAGGCGAACGATCCCGGGTTTGCGGCTGAGCTTGCTCGTTGCGGTGACCTCTACGTCAATGATGCGTTTTCTGCAGCGCACCGCGCTCATGCTTCGACAGAAGGTCTGACACATCTACTGCCGAGCTATGCCGGCCCGCTGATGATGGAAGAGATACGCGCGCTGCAGGCCGCGCTCGAAGCCCCCGTTCGTCCGACGGCGGCCCTGGTTGGTGGTGCCAAAGTCTCCACCAAGATCCCCGTTCTCAAGCATCTTGTGAGCAAGGTCGACAAACTGATCATCGGCGGCGGTATGGCAAACACCTTTTTGCTGTCGCATGGCGTCGAGATTGGAAAGTCGCTCGCAGAGCCGGACCTCGTTGAGACCGCGCGCGAGATCATGTCGGATGCCAAGCATGGCGGCTGCGCCATCGTTCTACCCATCGATGTCATCACAGCGGAGAGGTTCGAGACCGGTGCAGCCTCAAAGACCGTGCCGGTTCTCGAAACGCCAAAAGATGCGATGATCCTTGACGTTGGACCAAGAACTGTGGCGCACATGATCGACGTGCTAAAGGAGTGTAAGACGCTGCTGTGGAACGGCCCACTGGGAGCTTTCGAGATTGCGCCATTCGGTGAGGGAACGTTCGCGCTCGCGCGCGAGGCGGCGCGCTTGACCAAAGCGGGTGCGCTCGTGACGGTTGCTGGCGGCGGCGACACGGTGGCGGCCCTCAATGCCGCTGGTGTTACCGGCGACTTTACCTATGTATCAACAGCAGGCGGTGCCTTCCTGGAGTGGCTTGAGGGGCGCGAACTGCCCGGCGTTGCCGCGCTCGTGAAATCGCAGAACTAGGCCCTCTCCCGCAGGTGGACTGCACCGATGTTTGTTGATGCGTATATTTATCTGGGTGTCGCGCTTGCTGGTTTTGTGAGCTTCTTGAGTCCGTGCGTCTTGCCGTTGGTTCCTCCCTATCTTGTGTATCTCGGCGGCACGACAATTGAGGAGTTTACGGCTGAAGGCGGCATCGAAGGCCATGTATGGCGCCGCGTTATTTTCGCCTCGATACTGTTCGTGCTGGGATTCACGACAGTCTTCGTCGGCCTCGGTGCTGGCGCATCCCTATTTGGTCAACTGATTCAGACCTACAAGCGCGAGCTGGAAATTTTCGCCGGTCTCGTGATCATTCTGTTCGGTTTACACTTCCTCGGCGTCTTTCAGGTGTCACTTTTCCATCGCGAGGCGCGCTATCACGCGCAACACCACCACGGCGTCAGTTACGTCGGAGCCTATGTCATAGGGCTTGCCTTCGCCTTCGGCTGGACACCGTGCATCGGCCCGGTTCTCGCCACCGTGTTGGCGTTGGCGGCTAACGAGGCGAGCCTAGTCTCGGGCGTCAAACTGCTCTTCGTTTATTCGTTGGGTCTGGGGCTTCCATTTATTCTTGCCGCCGTTGCGATCCGGCCGTTCATTTCGTTCATGCAGCGCTTCCGCCAGCATCTCGACAAGGTTGAAAAGGTGATGGGCGCTTTCCTCGTGTTGACCGGCATCCTGTTCTTGTCGGGCTCAATTAATTGGTTTGGCAGCTGGATGCTCGATACCTTCCCGGCGTTAGGCCAGATTGAGAATTGGGTGACGCCCGAAGGATTCCAAACCGAGATCATGCGTAAAGGCGCTGGCCAGCCGTGACGCGCATTCCAATCGCGTTGACCATTGCGGGCTCCGACTCATCTGGCGGCGCCGGCATTCAAGCTGACCTCAAGGTCTTCACGGTTTTAGGTGTCTATGGTGCGAGCGTGCTCACTGCTTTGACGGCCCAAAACACATGCGGCGTCACAGCTATTCACGCGGTTCCGGCGGAATTTGTCGGCCAGCAGATTGATGCCGTTGCAACAGATCTTGATGTGGGCGCCGTCAAGACAGGCATGCTCAACAACGAGGAGACGGTGCTCGCCGTGGTGGACGCGGTCAAGCGGCACCAACTTCATCCTCTTGTTGTTGACCCCGTCATGGTCGCGACCAGTGGCGATATGCTGTTAGAAGAGCCAGCGGAATGCGCACTACGAGATGAGCTTCTGCCACTGGCCGATCTCATCACACCAAACCTTCCGGAGGCCGCACGGCTCCTTAATGTACCGGTTGCGGTGAGCGAACAGGAGATGGAAGAGCAGGCGCGCGCTCTTGCGGCCCTGGGATGCAAGGCTGTCGTTGTCAAAGGTGGACATGGAACGGGCAGCGAAGCCGTCGACATCCTGTTTGAGGGGGGAAACGTGACGCGGCTCGCGCGTCCTCGTATCGAGACGCTCCACACGCATGGGACAGGTTGCGTATTCTCGGCAGCGGTGACTGCCGGACTTGCGCGCGGCGAGGATCTCAATCGAGCCGTCGTGCTGGCGAAGGACTTCGTGCACGAGGCTTTGGCGCGAGGTGGGGGCTGCGGTCTCGGAAAAGGACGCGGACCGATCAATGTCATTGATGCCCTGCAAGGCCCGAAAAATGGGGGCTGAGCGCTCGCTCGCGTGAACGCACTGTTGCATCGATGCATCGTGGCCGAACCAAACGGACTTTACCCACTTGAAGCGCTTCAAGGGTTCTGCAACAAAAATGGGCAAGTCCATACGGACGCACCGTTTTCGAGCTCCGGGGGGAGCGTCGGGTTAGGCGATTAGGGGCGCCGCCCGACATGGCTGAAGAACCGGTCCGGATTTCCGGACCGGTTTCTTTTTGTGCGGGCCCCGTCGATCCAATGTATCGCCATTGTAAGGGAGCCCGACCCGCGAGCGCGATAGAAGTCGCGCAACACAATCTCGTTCGTGCTTTTGTCAGCAGGATCACGTGGGGTGGTGGAGTTGGCAATGCCCGAGCCCGAGCAGCCGAAACAATTCGAGACAGAAGACAGAGGCGGCGGCGCACCTTTGTACTATGGCGCGCGGATATCGCTTTTCTTCGGAGCCCTCTTCCTAATCTATGGCGTCTTCGTTCCCTACTTACCGGTTTGGCTCGACTCACGCGGGCTCTCGCCGACAGAGATCTCGGTCGTCGTCGCAGGTCCCTTTCTCGTCCGCCTCGTTTTCACGCCCGCGGTTGCGGGGTTCGCTGACCGGCTGGGAAACTATCGTCTCGTCGTTGTCATGTTGGCTTGGAGCGGCTTGGCATTTGTGCTGTTGCTGAGCCAGATGCATGGGTTTTGGCTGATCTTCATCGTCGCTATCGTTTGTCTCATATCTACGACGACCATGATGCCCCTGACCGAGACGATAGCGGTCACAGGTGTGCGCACAGCGGGCCTCGACTACGGCCGAATGCGTCTATGGGGATCGGTCACCTTCATCGCGGGCAACCTTCTGGGTGGGCTTTTCATTTACTCCTATGGTGCGCCGATCGCGATATGGCTAATTGCAATGGCATCCGGGCTAGGTGTTCTTTGCGCTCACCTTCTCCCCGGTCCACCACCGAGGCTCGCAACAACTGCTTCTGAGCCGTTCGACTGGCGCAAACTGATGCCGGTGGAGTTTCTACGTAGCCGCGTGTTCGTCATCTTTCTCGTGGCGATCGGCTGCCTTCATGGCGCACACGCGACATTCTACACTTTCGGAGCGCTCCATTGGGAAGCGCAGGGGCTCTCGGCAGCTTGGGTCGGTACCCTGTGGGCCATTGGTGTAACCGCCGAGGTGATCCTGTTTGCATACTCAGCAGCGTTGTCACAGCGGTTTGGCCCCCTCGGGCTCATCATTCTTGGGGCATGCGCCTCAGTGTTTCGCTGGACGATTATGGCCTTCGATCCGCCGCTTGCGATCCTGATTCCCTTGCAGGTCCTCCACGCGTTCACATTTGGCGCATCGCACGTGGGTGCGATCCTCTTCATCACGCGTGCTGTACCTCAGAGCAGCATGGGAAGGGCTCAAGCACTCGTGGCCGTCATCGCAGCAGGCCTTGGTGTGGCGTTGGTCGGCCTGGCCTCGGGACCAATCTATTCCGCCTACGGCGGTTATGCGTTTCTCTTGCCAGCCCTCCTTGGTGTCGTAGGAGCCATTGCTGCAATCGGCGTTCTCAAGACGTGGGACGGAGAGCGCATCCTATCCGACGATGCCTTTAGCCCCAAAGCTCCGGCTCCGGCGGACTAATGTGTCCATCCTCGATTTTGAGGCCCGGAGTTCTGTCTTTTGCAAGTAGCAGGGGGCCGTCAAGGTCGACCCAATCAGCACCCTGCGCAAGCAGAAGTGCGGGTGCGACGCCGAGCGATGTTGCGACCATCGATCCGATCATAACCTTCAGTCCGAGTGCATGGGCCTTTCGGGAGAGTGCAAGCGCTTCTGTCAAACCGCCGGCTTTGTCGAGCTTGACGTTGACCGCATCGTAGCGTCCGGCAAGGTCGTCGAGATCTGCGCAGGTATGCACGCTCTCATCGGCACAGATGGGGATACCTCGAGAGACCTTCGCCAGCGCATCGTCGGCTCCAGCCGGCAGGGGTTGTTCGATGAGCTCGACGCGCGCGTTCGCAGCAGCTTGGAGATAGGCTTCCAAGGTGTCCGCCGACCAGGCCTCGTTGGCGTCCACAATCAAGCGCGCATCTGGGCGTGCAGCACGCACGGCGGCCATGCGTTCAGGATCATCTACGCCGCCGAGTTTCAGCTTGATAAGCGTGTGGAGGGAAGCCTTTTGGGCCATTTCGGACATGGCGAAAGGGGTGTCGAGGCTTAGCGTATAGGCGGTGAGAAGGGGTTTCGGCTCGACCAATCCTGCTAGCTGCCACACGCGCTGGTGAGCGGCCTTGGCTTCCAAGTCCCAAAGGGCGCAATCAACGGCATTTCGTGCTGCGCCTGGGGGAAGAAGCGCCGGTAGACGCGACCTATCGATCGGCCCGGCGAGCGTCCGCAGTGCGTCGATGACGCCGCTGATCGTCTCCCCATAGTGGGCATATGGCACGGCTTCGCCGCGCCCGGTGTGCTGGCCGTCGCTTACGTAAGCCACGACGACGACAGCGCTTGTCTTTGCCCCGCGCGAAATAACAAACGGACTTGCCAAAGGCCATGACTCTTCGGCGACCTCTACAAGCCGAACCTCACCATGTGTCATGGTGGTCTCGCTTTGGGAATGGGCGACTAGCCGAGACGACCGGCGGCATGTGCCAGGAATAGGTACACGCGGCCCGTGTCCGAAATCATGTGGCTATGGGTCAGGCGCCCGGTCGGATCTTTGGTATCCGACTCTGTGATGATCCGTTCAAAGTCGGTCACGTACTGCATGATCGTACGCATGAGATCCGCGTCCGTCCTGCACCGTTGGTTTAATTCGTCAAAGATAGCCCGGCCATCTTCTCCATAGATACTGCGCACCATCACACCACGCTGGCCGGCACGCAGACGCGTCCAGATCGCTGCTGCGCTCGCACTGTCGAGCGCGTGAGCGATCGCACGTAGATTGAGGTTGTAAGTGGGTGCTGGTTGTTGCTGTCGACGTTCTGTGCCGGGCGTGGTTGTCGTCGGTGGACGTGCTGCTACGGGTTGGGCAGGGGCACCTTGCGCCTGGTGGCGTTGAGCCGTGGAGTGCGCAGGCGAGGCAATGGGTTGCCGCACTGGGGCCCGGGTGGGAGGCGCGGCCGACGGCTGCTGAGGCGCATTACCGCGAGGCGGCGGCGGTGCTTCATCGTCCAGAGAAGCCCTTGCGAGCAAGTCACCCAGAGACCAGTTATCGCGCTCGTCGCCTCCTCCTTGCTTCGGCCGTGAGCGCCGCTGCCTGTCGCCGAGTTCCTGGCTCAGGCTGGA
>CAZUKP010000052.1:12106-21983 GCA_964620915.1 uncultured Hyphomicrobium sp.
GGCGGTGCAAGGTGCCCCGCGCGAGCCGGTGGGCTCACATCGCGTTGTCGAGCCGTTCGGGCTGTAAGCTGTGAAAGTTGGTCGAGCGCCTTGAGCTGATCCTGCAGGGCCCGGCGCATTGTTTCAGCGTTCTCCTGGCTGGTGACCGGAAGCTGCTCCATCTGTTTTCTAAGGCGCTCTTGTTCGGCGGCAATTTGTGCTGTAGCGCGCTCTGCGTTCTGGCGCATCTCTTCTGACGTGGAGGTGAACTGGTTTGTCAGCGTCCCGAGTTCGTTGGTCATTTGGCTGGAGACCGAGGCGACGCGGTTTTTAAGGTCGGCAAGGGCGCGCTCGCTCTCAGTCGCAGTCTGCTGGCGCATGTGCTCGATTTCGGTGCGCGCTTTCATGCCGGCCTGGGCAAGCGATCCTTCGATCGAGGAGGAGTATCCCTCAACGAAGTCGCCAAACTCATCTGCCTTGTTCGAAAGGCGGTCGAGCGTCTTAGAGAGTTCAGCGTGGCGCTTTTGCAGCGTGCTATCGATCTTGAAGTTGGCATTCTCCAGCGCGCCAGCTGCCTTGAGAATGTGCTGACCTTGGTCCTCGAACCGTCCGGTAACGTTGTTGATCTGCCCCAACAGGTTTTCTGAGACGTTGCGCAAGACCTCGGACTGATTGGCCAAGCCTTCCATTGCCTTAACGGATTGACGCGTGATGTTCTCGCTCGAGCGGCGCACCGAATTGATGCCGAGCATCAAGGCTTCGTCGAGATCTGTAGCCTGCTTGCCGATCGTCTCCTTGAATGTGCGTGCGTGCGTGTCGAGCGCGTCTGTCAGGGAATCTGCACGCTCGGTGATCGCTGTATCGATGGCCGAAGTTGAGCGCATAATCGACTCGTCGAAGGAGCGCAGGCGCTCGGTAAAGGCGGCGTCCAAGGACTTGGTGCGCTCGATGAGCTGGAAATCGAGCGCTTCAGTGCGGTTCGCGAGCGTCGTATCCAGCGCGCGTGCATATTCCTCGAAGACTGTTTGCAGGTTCTCGGTCCGGTTCCCGAGTGAAGTATCCAATGTCTCCATCTGAGCATCGAATGCGATCTGCAACTGCTCGGTCCGGCTTCCAACAGCCGTTGCCAATCCGGTCGTATAATTTTCGAGCACGTTTTGCAGTTGAGCCGAGCGATCGCCTAAAGAGGTCTCGAGGCTGCCAACAGCAGTACCGAGCGATGACTCCAACGCTGTGAGGTTCTGGCCGGCCCCTTGTACGATCTGTGCCAGTTTGACTTGCTGATCGGAGAGCTTCTCGATGAGCGAAGGAATTTCCGTACCAAGTTCGCGCAGTGTTCCCGAGACGCGGTCGCTGGTATTGACGAGAGCGTGTCGTTCGCCGGTAAGCTCATTAATGAGGTTGCGGATCTTGCCTTCGTTTTCCTCGTAGGAGCGTTCGAGCGAAGCCACCTCGTTGTGTACGAGCGCTTCTAGTTCTCCTGCACGACCTAGCGCACGCGATACGGCATCGTTCATAAAAGAGACTTGGCGGCGAACGGCTTGCCCGAGGGATGCAACCGACTCTTCTGCCATGCGGTCCGGTTCAGCGAGCCGAACGGCAACCTCCGTCATTGTGGAGGAGCGCAGCCGAAGCTCCTCTGCGCGCCAGGCAAGCAGCGCCAGAAACCAGATAACAGCGATTGGAACGACAACCGCAGCGAACATGAGAAATGTGGTCGGCTGCGACAGAAAACCAAAGAAGCCAAGCCCTTCCACATTCGAGCTGATAGCGATGATGCCGAACGCAACGCCTATTGCTCCCCAAACGGCGCTTGAGATTGCAGCGTACTTGAAGGGCGTGGTCGAAGGTTTCTGTTGGAGCGCATAAATCAGGCCACCGATGCTCGGACCGTCGTCATTCGCTGCAACCCTCTCGCGTACAGGACCGGCAGGACGACGCCGGGCTGTGCGCCGCTCTTGCGCCGTCTTGGCACCGGAGTCTTGCTCGGGCGCCGACTTGGCAGTCCTGGCACCGGAGTCTTGCACGGGCGCCGTTTTGGCAGGCTTGGCCAACGCCATTGCGTCTGGCAGCGGTGGCGGTCCCAGAGATGATCCGGGTTTCGTCGGTTCCGGCTTTGGTGGAGCATCCTTTGCGGCTTCAGATGCCACTTGCGGTACCTCAGGCGACGCCAATGAGGGTTCAGGTGGCCCGCGAGATTCATCATCAGGCAAACCCTTTAGGATTTCCGCCTTGCTGGGGGCTGCTCCGGGCAATGGAGGTGGCAAAAGGGGTGGAAAGCTGCGGGGAACGGAGTCGCCTTTGGGCGTGGCAGCATCGGAGTCGCCGGGGAGAGGCAAGCTAGGCTCGGCCTTCTCCTCGACGGCAAAGGCGTCGAGCTTGGTCACCTTGTCTTGAGCCATTGCCCCGTCCAAAAGAGCCGCTACACGGCTTCCCCTCAGCCCCTCGTTTCACGCGGCTCGTCAACCGACTCAAACGAGCCCAACGCAAGAGACGGACCTAGCATGTCGCCGGGCCCGTAAGCGCTAACGCGTAAGCTGCAAATCCACCCGTCTGTCAATGGTTTGGGCCCAGTTTGGGGCAAAAGAAAGGTTCCGCACCGATCAGCCCCGACAGACCCAGTTTCATCTTGGCCGTAGGTTAATGCCGAAGCGAAAAAACTGCAATTTGCAGGTCCTGAGAACCTGTGTGCGAGGTTCTCGGTCGCTGGTTGCTTGCCCCAGTTTGGGACACGCGAATCACTCTTATTTGGGCCAGTCAATATAATTGCGACCGGACGAGCCCTTTGTGGGACAGCTGGGTTGCGCCGCGCGGCGGTGGTGCCGAGCGTTGGCCCGAAGCCATGCGGGGTGGCAGAGCGGTGCGTCTGGGCCGCATTCAAACGGGTTCGGTCCCCTCAGCGGCATGATGCCCCGCGTGCAGGGGACTATGTGTGCTTTGGGGCGCGATCCTCTGTCCACCTCGGTCCCCTTGAATTCATAGGCCTTGGCAACTATTCCTGCAGAACCAAAATTTGGGCTGTTCACCTGCTCATTCGTTTGCGGCGATCTGCGCCGCACCTCCCTCCCGCAATCAAACGGAGCCTCGTGCGAACGCATGGTCAAGATCACCATTATTCAGCCCGATGGTACAGAACAGGTGGTTGAAGGTCAGCCCGGCGCGACCCTGATGGAGACGGCGAAGCTCCACGATATTCCAGGCATCGATGCCGAGTGCGGCGGCGCGTGCGCCTGTGCGACGTGTCACGTGTACGTAGATGAAGCTTGGCGCGATAAGACAGGGTCTCCCTCGCAAATGGAGGAAGACATGTTGGATTTTGCTTTCGACGTTCGCGAGACAAGCCGGTTGAGCTGTCAGATCAAGTTGACGCCCGAGCTGGATGGGCTCGTCGTGCGCGTTCCAGAAAAGCAATTCTGACGCGATCGCTGCCAGGGGAAAACACCGATGAGCTCAGAAGATGCGCCTTCCGAGGCGACGGGCACCGGCCCGATTGAAACAGACGCAGTCATCATTGGCGCGGGTCCTGTCGGGTTATTCGCCGTTTTTGAGCTCGGCTTGGTCGACATCAAGGCCCACGTGATCGACATTCTCGATCGTCCCGGCGGACAGTGCGCTGAGCTTTATCCCGAAAAGCCGATCTACGATATTCCTGGAATGCCGATCGTCACCGGCCAGGAGATCACGGACCGCCTAATGGAGCAGATCAAGCCGTTCGGCGCGACCTTCCACTTTGGCGAAAGAATCGATGTTCTTGAACGCCTGAGCGAGGGTCGGTTCCGACTGGTCACGGATGTCGGAACCGAATTCATTGCCAAGGTTGTGGTGATCGCGGCAGGTGGCGGCTCCTTCACGCCGAAGCGTCCTCCGCTTGAGGGCATCGAAGCGTATGAAGGCAAGTCGGTACGTTATTCCGTTCGCCGCATCGAAGACTTCAAAGACAAGAATGTTCTGATCGTTGGCGGCGGCGATTCCGCACTCGATTGGACGTTGAGTCTCCATCCGGTCGCCAAGAGCCTCACGTTGTTGCATCGGCGCGATGACTTTCGCGCCGCCCCGCACTCCGTCGAGAAGATGCGCACCCTCGTCGATGCCGGTCAGATAAGTCTCATCATTGGTCAGGTTGCCGCGCTCCACGGAGAGGACGGTGCGCTGTCGGCCGTGACGTTAAGGACCAAAGAGGGTGAGCAACAGGCTCCAGTCGACGTAATGCTTCCGTTCTTTGGCTTGACCATGAAGCTTGGCCCGGTCGCCGACTGGGGTCTCAATCTGACCGAGAACCTGATCCCAGTTGATACAGAGAAGTTTGAGACGAGCGAAAAGGGCATCTTCGCCATCGGCGATATCAACTGGTACCCGGGAAAGCTGAAGCTGATATTGTCGGGCTTCCACGAGGCCGCGTTGATGGCGCAGCAGGCCTACAAGTACATCTATCCCGACAAAAAACTGCTCTTCCAGTACACAACTTCGTCGACCAGTCTGCAAAAGAAGCTTGGGGTCAAATAAACCGGCCGTGAAGCTCTGGTGTCGACAACCGGACTGCAAAAGCGATCGACGGTTTGCGGGTAAGACGTCGTGTGCAGACCAAGGTCATGTCTGGGCGCACCTGCGTCAAACGAGCGCCATCTCAAGGATGCTGAGGAAGAGCAGGAGGGCAAGCAAGCTCCACACAAGCACGCGTCCGCGCGTCGATGGTGGGCCGGCGTCCATCGCCAGCAAGGTTCCCATCATCGCCGCGCCCGCAAGATTGACGACAGCGCTACCGGCTAGTCCCAAACCCAAAGATCCAGGTCGACTCCCCTCAAGAAACAGAGCCCCGGCAATGCCAACGAGCACGGCTCCAAGCAGGCGCGGCCAAAAGCTTGTTTCGCTTCGCGGAAGTCCCAAGAGCTTGATTGTCGCTTGTGGTGCCAGGACGAGAACGAGCCCGGCGGAAAATTTCAAAAGCGTCTCTATCCAAAGAAGCTGCTGCACGGGTCACTGAAGCGGTAAGGCTGGCTGATGGGCGAAGTCGCCGGCATGCTGGAGATGCGTCTGCTTATGGCGGCACAATTCGCTTCATCTCAGGCGCGCTACCGTCGCCCAAGTCGGAAAACAGCCCCTCCTCGGTTGGAGCGTCAGGCCGAGGGGTCGGGGTGTAGTCCCCGGCAAGATGCCGACTGAGGTCGGCCTTAACGGTTTTGACTTTCTGGGGCGTGCAGTAGTCGCTCTGCCCCGATACGGCCTTTGCAACGCCGTTGAAGGAGACATCGTAGATCTTTTCGATGGTGGGCAGATCCGTCGGTGATGCGCCCTGCTTGGTTTCATATTGCAGGTAGGTCGCTCTTAACTTTGAAGGATCAAAGTTGAAACCGCATTTGATCGCCCGGGCAGACACAGTGCCGACTTGAAAGGCGCGAGTCGTAGGCGTGTTCACAGGACCGGCGGGTTTCGGCGGCGTGTCGTCGCCCCCAAACAACGAGCTGGTCGTCAGGCTCGAGGTTCCAGAGCAACCCGCCACCAAAAGCGCCACCAATAAGGGAACGAAGCCGGGGGCCTTCATTGGAAGTTCCTGATTCTTGCGGTCAGTTGGCCGGGACCTTAGCGACAAACACGGTCCCGTCAATCGAGGGGCGTGTACGCACGATGACAACTCTGCGGAAAAACACCGGCGATTCTAAGGTCGTCCACCACCAATTTGTGTGTCGTCGTGTGATGCGGGTGATCCAGTCGGGGGCCAAACCGCCCTAGCGCATCAACTCCCGCATGGCCCGATCGAGGCCCTCCAGTGTGAGCGGGTACATCCTATTGGCGATGATATCGCGGATCATGCTGATCGATGGCGTCCAACCCCAAGAGTCCTCAGGTATGGGATTGAGCCAGACGCAGTGCTCGAACGTATCGGTGACGCGTTTGAGCCAAAGTGCGCCGGGCTCCTCATTCATATGCTCGACGCCGCCACCCACGTGCGTAATCTCGTATGGGCTCATGGACGCATCGCCAATGACGATCACTTTGTAGTCTGATGGGTACGTGTGCAGGACGTCCCACGTTGCGATGTGCTCGCTCCACCGCCGCACATTGTCCCGCCACACATACTCGTAAAGGCAGTTGTGAAAGTAGAAGTACTCGAGGTGTTTGAATTCGGTGCGTGCTGCCGAGAACAGTTCTTCGGCGCATTTCACATGCCAGTCCATCGAGCCGCCGACGTCAAAGAACATCAACACCTTCACGGCGTTGTGGCGCTCAGGCACCATGTGGATGTCGAGGTAGCCCTTCTCAGCGGTCCCGCGGATCGTTCCCGCAAGATCAAGCTCTGATGCTGAGCCCTGGCGTGCAAACGAACGAAGCCGTCGCAGCGCAACCTTGATGTTGCGCGTTCCCAGCTCAACGGACTCATCGAGATCCTTGAACTCGCGCTTATCCCAAACCTTTATCGCGCGATGATGCCGGCTTTCCTTCTGACCGATGCGAACGCCGGCGGGGTTGTAGCCATATGCGCCAAATGGCGACGTACCGCCTGTTCCAATCCATTTATTGCCGCCTGTATGCCGCTCCTTTTGTTCAGCTAGACGCTTTCTAAGCTCCTCCATGATCTTTTCCCAGCCACCGAGCTGCTCGATCCGGCGCTTGTCCTCCTCGGACAAGTGAAGCTCGGCGACGCGGCGCAGCCATTCGTCGGGAATTGCGGCATCAATCGCATCGGGCAGTGTGGCTATTCCCTTAAAGACCTTGCCGAACACCTGATCGAAGCGATCGAGGTGACGCTCGTCTTTGATGAGGCTTACACGGGAGAGAAAGTAAAAACCTTCAAGGCTACGCCCAGCCAGGTCGGCATCAAGACCCTCCAAGAGCATCAGGTACTCCTTGAGCGAGATGGGAAGACCCGCTTGGCGCAGCTCATGAAAGAAAGTGACAAACATCGAAACTCACAGAGCTAGGGGATGACGATCCACTTCAGCTCCTACACCAGAACCGGCCATGAAAAAACCGCCCTGGCAGAGCCAGGGCGGTTCAGTAGAGAGAGAGAGAGAAGTTGGGCAGTGATCAGAAGTTGATCAGTGCACCAAACTTCAAGATCTGCATGTCGTCGAAGTTGAGCGATCTGTTGAACCCGAATAGGTCCGTCGTATCGACCGAACCATCGAAGTGCTTATAGGAAAGCCACATCGACATGGCAGCGGCGTCGATTTCCTGGACCACACCCAAGCCCCACTGAGTCGATTCACTTCCAGTGATCAACACGCCAGTCGTCGAGCCAGGCGTGAAAGTAGCTCCGACAAAAGTGTCGCTGATAGCCTGCGGGTTGATCATGTTCTCGCGGTGGCCATACTCACCGTAGAGCACCGTGTGACCCAGATGCGACCACTTCTCACGAAGGCCCGCCTTGATGTACCAGTGTTCAGGCCTGTCGTCCGGAACCAGGAAGTTCGTGGTATTTAAGCCCCCGAAGCCAAACAGCGGAGAGCCGAACACGTTGAGGCTTACCGACGTAAAGTAAGAGTTGTCGATTTGCTCTTGGCCCCAAGCGCCGTAGACAAAAAGACCGGTCGGGACATGCTGGAGATAGAGACCAGTTTGGAAGTAGCCAGTGTCCTGCCGACCAGAGCTATTGACGGTCACGTCAAAGAAGCCCGGAATGATCAAGTCGTTTGTGCTAGAGACCGGGTTCAGTGCGTTGGTGCTCTGCGAGTAAGCAGCCACAGCAGCAACCTTAATGCCACCCCATTCGCCAGAGTAGCGAGCCGCGACGTCCCACATGTCGTCCGTGCCCCAAGAGGCGGAGACCGAGAAACCGCCCCAGGTTGGAGAGTCGTAGCGGACAACGTTCAATGGTACGCCGTTGCAGTCACCGCCGATTCCAGCTTGAATCTGACTGCAGTAACCAATGTCACCCCAAGTGAGAGTGCTCAATGCGCCATTGTTCAGGCGCAGGTTGAAGTTGGCGTTGTCGAACAGCACCCAGTTGGCGGGAACGAGCGAACCCGAGCCGTCAACGAGGATGGCCGCGTTATCGGAAGCTTGCGACTGCCGACCGACGCTGACCTTACCCATGTGGTCGCTCTTGACGAACCAGTACGTCTGAAGCGCATTCACGCCACCGAGAGGGCCAGTACCAGCCTGGTTCCAAATAAGCGGCTCGTTGTCGATCGCTTCGATGTGAATTACAAAACCAGCATACCAACCTGGCGAGATCGTCGCCTGACCGGTCAGCTTGAAGTGGGAAGCGAGTGTCGTGCCGATGCCGCCGACGTAGACGTTGCTCTCGGCGCCGTCGTCCCACCACATAACCTGCTCGGCAACCCAACCGCTGATGGTCAACGAGACCTTGCGGTTGCCCTTGCGGGCTGTCGTTGCCTCTAGTTCGGCGATGCGCTCTTCAAGATCAGCGCAGCAATTCCCCCCAAGGTCGGCTGCGGATGCGCTGCCAGCGGAGAGACCGCCCACCAGCAAACCCGCCGCCACCAGGGCGCTAAGGCTGAATTTCTTCATCTTTAGTCTCCCGTCTAAAAGTCTCAGCTGTATGGCGGACGCTGGAACTGAACGCGAAACAAATAGCCGCCCTAGCAATGCGCAGTGCGAATCCCCCAAGGATCGCTGCGTGCCAGGGCCGACACTGCTGTGATTCGCGCCAATGCAACAATTACGCATTGCCGATTTGGGGGTGACGAATCCACGACTGTGGCGGGCGGGCCACGAATGGTGTGGTGTGAGAACGACCGATTTATGCATTGCCGGATATGACGGACACCGATCGACCGTCGCCACGATTGTCCGTAAAGCTATTGGAATTCAGAGGGCTGGAGGGTGTGAAACGCGGCCGAATGCGCAGATTTGGGGTTCTGGACGCCAATCGGCCGAGAGGGGCACCCCAGTCTGGGGCACGGAGGTGAAGCAAGTATTGGCCCTGCGGTCGAGGCCCGTCGTCTGGTCAAACTGAGCTTCCGTAAGTCCGCCGCCGGCTCTCAGTGCTGTGAAAAGCCCGTCCGAAGTCCCAACGAGAGAGGGGACAACCGCAGTTCCCTGTAAATGGGGGTGGCGGAGTGGCCCCGAATTGGTTAGGGCCGTTCCGAGGTTGACGGAAGCAGATTCATACAAAGAAAGAAGCCGCCCCCTTTCGAGAGCGACTTCATTTTTCTGTGTCTCAAGCTGGTGTGCTTAGAAGTTGATCAGCGCACCAAACTTCACGAGCTGGAAGTCATCGAAGTTGATCGATCTGGGGCCGCAGGCGAGTACGGGACCACATACAAAGTCCGTAGTATCGATCGAACCATCGAAGTGCTTGTAGGACAGCCACAGCGACATGGCAGCCGCGTCGATCTCCTGAACGATACCACCGCCCCACTGAGTCGTTTCGGCTCCAGTGATCAACAGGCCGGCCGTCGAGCCAGGCGTCAAGGTAGCTCCGACAAAAGTGTCGCTGATAGACTGCGGGTTGATCATGTTTTTGCGGTGGCCATACTCACCGTAAATCACGGTGTGACCCAGATGCGACCAACGCTCACGGAGACCCGCCTTGACGTACCAGTGCTCAGGCTTGTCGTCCGGAACGAGGAAGCCCGTTGTATTGCCGAGACCGACAGAAGCAAACGGAGAGTCGCCAATAAAAGCTGTCGCTCGCGAAAAGTAAGAGTTGTCGATTTGCTCTTGGCCCCAAGCGCCGTAGGCCCAAAGACCGGTCGGGACGTGCTGGACATAGAGACCAGCTTGGAAGTAGCCAGTGTCCTGCCGACCAGAGCTATCAACATCCACGCTGACGAAGCCCGGAACGAACAAGTCGTTCGTGCTGGAGGGCGAGGCCAGTGTGTTGGTGTCCTGTGAGTAAGCAGCTACAGCAGCAACCTTAAAGCCGCCCCACTCGCCAGCGTAGCGAGCCGCGACGTCCCACATGTCGTCCGTGCCCCAAGAGGCGGAGACCGAG
>CAZUKP010000053.1:0-21206 GCA_964620915.1 uncultured Hyphomicrobium sp.
CGGCGCGTCAATCATCCGACCGAGATCTTGAACGTCGGTGACACCGTCAAAGTGCAGATCATTCGCATCAATCCCGAGACGCAGCGCATCAGCCTGGGCATGAAGCAGCTTCAGGCCGATCCATGGCAGTCGATCGAAACCAAGTATCCAGTCGAAACACGCGTCCAGGGTACGGTCACGAATATTGCCGACTACGGTGCCTTCGTTGAGTTGGAGCCGGGCGTTGAAGGCCTGATCCACGTCTCCGAGATGAGCTGGACGAAGAAGAACGTTCACCCCGGAAAGATTGTCTCCACCAGCCAGCAAGTTGAAGTTCAGATTCTTGAGGTCGATCCCGCCAAGCGGCGTATCTCGCTTGGCTTGAAGCAGACGCAAGACAATCCTTGGGAAGCCTTCGTGGCCGTTCATCCCAAGGGGAGCGAGGTCGAAGGGCCGATCCGCAACATCACAGAGTTCGGTCTCTTCATTGGCCTGGATGGCGGCGTGGACGGCATGGTCCACCTGTCCGACCTCGACTGGACGCGCCAAGGCGACGAAGTGATCAAGGACTTTAAGAAGGGCGATATGGTCAAAGCCCAGGTCCTTGATGTCGATAGCCAGAAAGAGCGCATATCGCTTGGCATCAAGCAGCTGTCTGGCGATCCCATCGACGAGCTTTCCAAGTACAAGAAGGGCGATGCCGTCACGTGCACGGTCGTGGCGGTTCAGGAAAACGGCATTGAGGTCAAAATCGCCGACACCGACATCACCGCCTTCATCAAGCGTTCCGATCTTTCACGCGATCGTTCCGAGCAACGACCGGATCGGTACAACGTTGGTGACAAGGTCGACGCGGCTGTGTTGAGTGTCGACAAGGCTGCGCGCCGCATTGGCGTTTCCGTCAAGTCGCTCGAGATTGCCGAAGAGAAACAGGCGGTGGCCCAGTACGGCTCGTCCGACTCTGGTGCTTCGCTTGGCGACATCTTCAAGGCCGCCATCAAGAAGCGTGGTGCGGGTGACGCCGATGGAAATGAAGATGACGAGGGCGAAGCTTCTGAGGCCTCGGCGGAAGCCAGCGCTGAATCCGCGGAAGCGGCCGAAAGCAAAGCCCAACAGGAGGGCGCCGCAGAAGCTAAGGGTGAGGAGACTGAGGAGAACAAATAATCTTTTCTACTCGTCACCTCATGCCCTCGAAAGTGACGGCCCACGCTGCGCGGCATGAGCACGCCTCATGCCGCGCAGCAGTGTTTTTCACGTAGCGGAAATGGACCTTGCAGCGTTTGATTGAAGGTCGCGGCGATCTGGCCTAACCTTCGCTGCGAACGAGGTTTTCTTCAAGCGGTGGCCGTTGGGGCCGGAGAGTCATCATGACCCTGGAAACCGAATCCGTCCTCGACCGCCGGCGATTGCGCAGCCGCGTGACGTTTTGGCGGGTGCTGGCCCTCGTCGGCATTCTTGCTGCGCTATTTGCGTTTGCGGCCAGTGGCGACCAGTTTGCTCGAGAGCTGGGTCAGCCACAAATTGCCCGTGTTTCCATCGTGGGCACAATCCTGGAGAGCCGGAGTCAGCTCAAGCTGCTTAAGAGCTTGACCAAGTCCGACTACGTCAAAGCGGTTTTGGTGTACGTCAACAGCCCTGGTGGCACCACAACGGGCGGTGAGGCCTTGTTCGTCGCTTTGCGCGAGCTCGCCAAGAAGAAGCCGGTCGTGGCTCAGTTCGGGACGGTTGCCGCATCGGCCGGTTACATCGTCGGGCTGGGTGCGGACCACATCGTCTCACGCGGGAATACCGTCACCGGATCGGTCGGCGTCATCTTTCAGTGGCCTGAGGTATCGGTGCTGCTGGAGAAGATCGGTGTCAAGATCAACGAGGTGAAGAGCGGGCCCCTCAAGGCCAACCCATCCCCATTTGAGCCGCCCGATGCCCAAGGCCGCGAAGTGACCGAGGAGATGGTCGCGGATGGGTTCAAGTGGTTCCTTTCGCTGGTCGAAGAACGCCGCGGGATCAAGCCGGAAAATATTCCAGGGCTTAAGGAAGGCCGTATCTACTCGGGCCGCGAGGCCCTTTCTCTCAATCTCGTCGACGAGATCGGCGGTGAGGACGAGGCGCTGGCTTGGCTGCAGGAAAAGCGAAATATCGACGGGAGCCTCAAGGTTATCGATTGGGACCCGGCTACTTCCAGTTCGTTTGGGTTGCTGTCATCTCTAGGAGCCTTGGGCGCCCGTTTCTTTGGGGGAAGCCAAGCCGCCTGGACGCAGTTTCTCGGTCGGGACCCGACCTTGGCCACACTTGGCCTTGACGGCCTCGTCTCCGTTTGGCACCCTTCGGAAAATTAAGGGATTACAGTAATTTGCTTCGGGGCGCGGCAATGATTAAGTCTGAGTTGATCCATAAGATCGCGAACGCGAACAGCCATCTCTATCATCGAGACGTGGAGCGCATCGTAAATGTCGTCTTTGACGAGATCGTCGAGGCGTTGACGCGCGGCGATCGAGTGGAGCTGCGCGGCTTCGGGGCATTCACGGTAAAGCATCGGGCTGCACGGTTGGGGCGCAATCCGCGCACCGGCGCGACCGTTCCGGTAGATGAAAAATTTGTTCCATTTTTCAAGACCGGCAAGGAGCTGCGCGACCGCCTCAATGACTCCGAGGACAACGGCTAACCAAAGCTGGAGCTTGACGACGTGCTGCGACGGATTGTTTGGCTCCTGATCGCCTTTCCGGTGGGCCTCCTGCTCGTCATGCTGGCGGTTGCCAATCGCCATGACGTGGCGCTCGTTCTTGACCCTTTCCAGCCTGAAGCGCCCGCACTTTCGTTCGTGATGCCGTTTTATGTTTTTCTCTTCGGCACCCTGATCATCGGTGTGCTCTTAGGAGGCTTTGCGACGTGGGTCAGCCAGGGCCATTGGCGCCGGAACGCACGCCGGCAAGCCCGAGAAGCGGCCCGATGGCATGGTGAGGCTGACAGGCTCGCGCGCGAGCGGGATTTGCAGGCCGCCGCAAACGCCAAACAACTTGCCGTCGCTAGCCAGTAAGCGGCCCCTGAAGGCGGCCTAAAACTCACCACATGTAAACGGACTTGGCAGCGCCCTATATTGGGTTTCTCACATCGAGACGGCGCCCGCGATAAGAAGCAAAGACTGGGCGCGCGGACACAATGATGACGACGAGAGTGAAAATCTGCGGATTGAAGACCGAGCCCGCACTCGAAGCCGCCCTCAGCGGTGGTGCCGATTACGTCGGTCTTGTCTTTCACGCGGCCAGCCCGCGATATGTCGATCTCGACACGGCACGAAAACTGGCGGACAAGGCGCGCGGGCGCGCAAAGATTGTCGCCTTGTTCGTCGATCCTGACGACCAGCAATTGGACGAGGTGATCACGGCAGCCAATCCCGATGTCATTCAACTGCACGGTAGCGAGAGGCCAGAACGTGTCGCTGCAATAAAGGAGCGATTCAAACGCCCGGTTTTGAAGGCCATCAAGGTCAAGGGACCGGCCGATGCCGAAACCGCGCTAGCTTACGCAGACAGTGCCGACCTGATTCTCTTCGACGCCAAGGCGCCTGAAGACCAGGACGGCACTCTGCCGGGTGGGAACGGTGTAGCCTTCGATTGGAGGGCGCTCGAGAGCGTTCGCGGCAAGCTCGACTACATGCTTGCCGGAGGGCTCACTCCTTTGAATGTCGCAGAAGCCATCCGATTAACAGGGGCCAAGTCGGTCGACGTCTCATCCGGGGTCGAAAGCAGCCCCGGCCAGAAAGACAGTGAGCTTATCCGCCGCTTCCTTAACGCGGCAAAGACCGCTAAGCAGTCAGCATAACGGCCGCACGAGCCGGCAAGGAAACCGTTCATGGCGATGACAGGAAAAATGGCCAAAGAAGCAAAGCTAAACACCTTCCAAGGTGGTCCCGATGAGCGCGGGCACTTCGGACTGTTCGGTGGCCGCTTTGTTGCCGAGACGCTGATGCCGTTGATCCTCGATTTGCAGCGCGCCTATGACGAAGCCAAAGCAGACCCTACGTATTACGCCGAGCTGAACGACCTCAATGCCCATTACTCCGGACGGCCTAGCCCACTCTATTTCGCTGAGCGCCTGACCGAGCATTTCGGCGGCGCCAAGGTCTATTTTAAGCGCGACGAACTCAATCATACGGGCTCTCACAAGATCAATAATTGTCTTGGCCAGATTCTGCTCGCACGGCGCATGGGGAAAACGCGCATCATCGCCGAAACGGGCGCTGGGCAACACGGCGTTGCAGTGGCGACCGTTTGCGCGCGTTTCGGGCTGCCATGCGAGGTCTTCATGGGCGCAACCGACGTGGAGCGCCAGAAGCCGAACGTCTTTCGCATGGGGTTGTTGGGTGCCAAGGTAAACCCGGTGACAAGCGGCGCCGGTACGCTCAAGGACGCCATGAACGAAGCCTTGCGCGACTGGGTCACGAACGTGCGCGACACCTACTACATCATCGGCACGGTTGCGGGTCCGCATCCCTACCCGGAGATGGTGCGGGATTTCCAGTCGGTTATCGGCAAGGAGCTGCGCGAGCAGATGATGGAGCGCGAAGGCCGACTTCCCGACACGCTCGTTGCGTGCATCGGTGGCGGTTCAAACGCGATGGGGCTCTTTCACCCCTTCCTCGACGATGAGACCGTGAAGATCTATGGCGTCGAGGCGGGCGGCCACGGCCTCGATGTGCCCAATGGACACGCCGCATCCATGAACGGCGGCAAGCCCGGCGTCTTGCATGGCAACCGGACTTACTTGTTGCAGGACGACGACGGGCAGATCCTCGAAGGCCACTCGATCTCTGCTGGTCTTGATTACCCAGGCGTTGGCCCTGAGCACGCGTGGCTCAAAGATAGCGGCCGCGTTACCTACGTGTCGGCGACGGACACCGAGGCGCTCGACGCCTTTCAGATGTGCACCAAGCTCGAAGGCATCATTCCGGCGTTGGAGCCCTCGCATGCCTTGGCCTACGTCAAGAAGCTCGCGCCGACACTGCCGAAGGACAATCTGCTGGTGATGAACATGTGCGGGCGCGGAGACAAGGACATCTTCGCAGTCGCCGGTCATCTCGGCATGGACCTCTAGAGGAGCGTTCTGCGCACGCAGCACTCCGCATTCACGGATCGCATCCAGAGAACCACATGGCAAAAGAAACGCGTATCGATCGCCGCTTCGCGAAGCTGAAGCAGGAGGGGCGTGCAGGGCTTGTGACGTTCGTTACGGCCGGCGATCCAGATTTTGAGACGTCGAAGGAAATTCTCCTTGGGCTCCCGGGCGCAGGCGCCGACCTAATCGAGATCGGCATGCCTTTTTCTGATCCGATGGCGGACGGACCCGCCATTCAGGCTTCGTCACTTCGTGCGCTCAAGGCTGGGCACAAGATGGCAGCGACGCTCCAACTCGTGTCCGAATTCCGCAAATCCGACGATGAAACGCCGATTGTCTTGATGGGCTACTACAACCCAATCTACGTCTACCCCAACGAAAAGTTCCTGGAAGACGCCGTCGCGGCCGGGGTCGACGGCCTGATCGTGGTCGATTTGCCCCCCGAGGCCGACGATGAGCTCTGCATCCCGGCAAATCAGCGTGGGCTGAACTTTATTCGCTTGGCCACTCCCACAACGGACGCAAAGCGCCTCCCAGTCGTTCTCACCAACACATCTGGATTCCTTTATTACGTCTCAATTACCGGTATTACGGGCACAGCAGCTCCGGATGTTAACGCAGTTCACACGCAAATCCGGCAAATAAGGGAGGCGACGCCCCTTCCCGTGGCCGTTGGTTTTGGCGTAAAGACGCCAGAACAGGCCAAGGCGCTTGCTGAAGGAGCTGACGCGGTTGTGGTCGGCTCGGCGCTGGTAAGCGCCATCGAGCAAAGCCTGGGACCGGAGGGGCGATCCACTCGCAAGACGGTGCCATCTGTCCTAGATTTGGTGAAGTCCCTTGCTGGAGCACTCAAAGCCGCGTGAAGCGTGCCCTGTTGGATGTTTTTGACAGCCTCGCTGCGGCCGACGCGGCTTGAATTGATACCGAATGCGACCAAGTTGCTCGGTCCGTACGGTTCATATGTTACTTTATAATTCACATGGCTCAGGCTTGCTTGTCTTGGAGCCAGTCAGCGTTGAGAGGCGTTAAAGCGTGAATTGGATCAACAGTGTTGTCCGGCCCAAGATCCGCAGCTTCCTAACGACGAAGCGCGAGGTGCCCGACAATCTTTGGGTCAAGTGTCCCGAGACTGGCCAGATGGTCTTCTACAAGGACCTGGAGGCCAACCAATTCGTGGTGCCGGGCTCCGGCTTCCACATGCGCATGTCTGCCGACGCGCGGCTTCGCCAACTGTTCGATGATGGTGTGTGGGGAAAGGTCGAAGTTCCCACCGTTCCCCAGGACCCCCTGAAGTTCCGCGACGGGCGTCGTTACACGGATCGTTTGCGGGATGCCAAAGCGATAACCGAATTGGATGATGCCGTCCTTGTGGGTGAGGGTACGCTCGATGGTTTGACCATCGTTGCGGCTGCGCAGGATTTCCGTTTCATGGCCGGTTCGCTCGGGATGGCAGCGGGCGAAGCGGTGATTGCTGGCATGTTGCGCGCAGTCGAGAGGAAGTCCCCCTTCATCCTATTCGCCGCCTCCGGCGGCGCGCGCATGCAGGAAGGCATTCTGTCCCTAATGCAGATGCCGCGCACCACCATCGCCGTTCAGCGTCTGCGCGAGGCCGGTCTGCCCTACATCGTCGTCCTCACAGATCCGACGACTGGTGGTGTTACGGCGTCCTACGCAATGCTTGGAGACATTCATATCGCTGAGCCTGGTGCGTTGATCTGTTTTGCAGGCCCCCGAGTCATTCAGCAGACAATCCGTGAGCAATTGCCCGAAGGCTTCCAGCGCGCAGAGTATCTGTTGGAGCACGGCATGATCGACATGGTCGTGCATCGCCACAAGTTGCGCGAGACGTTGGGCACGCTCTGTCAGCTGTTGATGGTGCAGAAGCTGCCATTGGGCAAGACGAAGCAGTATGCCAAGCGCCCGCGCCTCAATGGCAAAGCCTATGTGAATGGCGAGGCAGTCGACAACAAAGTGATAAGCACGATTGACCAGCCCGAAGCAGAAGCCGTCATCGAACCGGAGATCCTGGGCCCCGACGAAGAATTCAATCCCTCGCGTCTTGAGTCGCGATCGCAAACAATACCCAACGACGATGAAGTGATCACGACGCAGCCTCCGCCGAGCGACGATGAGAAGCACAGCTAATTCAATACGTGCCGGGGCATCTCGTCGAAATATTCATCTGCTACAATCAGAGATATTGAAACGAGCCCGCGTCACAGCGCGGACAAACGGAAACAGGCCCGACCAGATCGGCATGTCCGGCGCGGCGAAAGGAAGGCTGACATGCCAACGAGCGCTCAGCTCCTTGCCGAATTAAAGCTCTTACATCCCCTGCTCATCGATCTTTCTCTGGGGCGCGTCGAACGTCTGCTTGCCAAGCTGGGCGATCCGCACAAGCGCTTGCCGCCATGCGTGCACATTGCAGGCACAAACGGCAAGGGATCGGTCACGGCGTTTTTGAAGGCAATGCTTGAGGCGTCCGGCGCGCGTGTTCACGTCTACACCTCACCGCATCTCGTTCGATTTCACGAGCGCATCGCGCTTGCTGGTCCGGATGGGCGGTGCGCCCCCATAGGCGAAGATGCGCTCATCGACGTTTTGACGCGCACGCAGGCGATTAATGGGGCCGACGACATTACGCAGTTTGAGATCACGACGGCAGCTGCGTTCCTCGCCTTCGCAGAGCATCCCGCCGATGTTCTCCTGCTCGAGGTCGGCTTGGGTGGCCGGCTCGATGCGACGAATGTCATAGATCGCCCGGTCCTTTCGGTCGTCACACCGGTATCGCTTGATCATTCCGAAAAGCTTGGCGGGACGCTTGCCAAGATCGCCTACGAGAAAGCCGGCATCTTAAGGGCTGGTGTGACGGCGGTGATCTCGCAGCAAGAGCCCGAGGCAGAGGATGTCATCCGAACGGAGGTTTCGCGGCTCGGGGCCAATCTGGTGATGTGGGGCGAGCACTTCGATGCCTATGAGCAGCGCGGCCGCCTCGTTGTTCAAAGTGAGCACGAATTGTTGGATCTTCCTTTGCCCTCGCTCGTTGGTTCGCATCAAATCGTCAACGCCGGCACAGCCGTTGCTGCCGCCCTTGAGCTTCGCACCTTGTTGCCCGCTTTGGGTATCGATGAACGAGCCATCGAGATAGGGCTTGCAGAAGTGCGCTGGCCCGCGCGCATGCAGCGTCTCGATGCCGGCCCGCTACCATCGCTGCTGAAGCCGGGCTCGGAACTTTGGCTTGATGGGGGTCATAATCCCGCTGCGGGTCTTGCGTTGGCGCAGACCGTTGCTGATCTCGAAGAACGTGCGCCCAAGCCGCTCTATCTCATCGTCGGGATGATGGGCCTTAAGGATGCAGGCGGATTTCTCATGCCATTCCGGGGGCTGGCCCGGCACGTCGTCACGGTCCCCATTCCCAGTGCGCATGAAACGCCACATGCGCCCGAAGAGCTTGCTGATGCTGCGCGCGCTCTAGGCATGGAAGCCGAGGTTGCAGGTGACATCGAAACTGCGCTCCAACACGTCGACCAGCTCGATGCCGGCCCAAAGCGCGTCCTCATTTGCGGCTCGCTCTACCTTGCCGGCCATGTTCTCGGCCTTCAGGAAGGCGTCGAACCCCAGGCAAACTAGTGCGCCTTCCTTTGTCGGAATCGGCTGCCAAAAAACGGCCCCGCGAATGATCGCAGGGCCGTTGAATTGTCTTCAGTCTTGTGGCTCAGGCCATGACGGATGAGTTTATCCAGTCCTCGAGCTTTTTCTTCTGCACGAGGGCACCGGTGTGTTGAGCGGCAACTTCGCCGTTCTTGAACAACAACAGTGTCGGCATCGCGCGGATGCCATAGGTGCCAGTAACCTTCGGGTTCTGATCAACGTCGAGCTTCACGACCTTGACCTTGCCCTTCATTTCTTGGGCAACCTGTTCCAACGCTGGCGCCATCGCCTTACACGGCCCGCACCATTCGGCATGGAAGTCCACGAGTACCGGTACCGTGGACTTTAGGACCTCTTGCTCGAACGTGCTGTCGGAGACTTCATTCGCCATGTGGTCTTCTCCTTTCGATGCTCCGCCCCGAAGTTCCGCGGGCATCCTTTCGAGCCGGAAGTTAGGAATGCAACTGGCTAGCGTCAAGGTGACCAAGGTCGAAGTCCCAAAGCCGTGACGCATATTCGTCGAGCGTTGTTGTGGCTATAGGCATGATTCGCGGGGTCTCGGTCCACAACAAGGCCGCTTGTACCGTGCGTCCGGGGTAAATTTGCGCGATAGCCAAACGGTATGCGGCAAGTTGCAGAAGGTAGGCCGGTGCAACATCCTCTGGCTTCGACGGGGGCGGCCTGTTGGTCTTGTAATCGACGATCAGCAACTCATTGCCCAAGTCAATGAGCCGATCGATGGTGCCGATGAGCTTTAGAGGCGGCGCGTTTGGCTTGGGATTGGGGATGAGCGCCACAATTGGCACCTCGGCACGGCTCTGCGGCCCAAACAGTGCGGCGAACTCCGACCCAGTCAGAATGGCCAATGTCTCTTTGACGATCCCTTTGCGCACGTGTGGCGGGAACTCGATGCCACGTTTGTCGATGAAGTCGGTTGCCGCCTGTTTCCAGCTCTCGGCTGGAAGCGTCGGCAAGTGCTCAAGTAGCGCGTGCGTAAGGGTGCCACGCAGGAAGCGGTTCTCGTGCGTCAGTGCTATGGGCGAAAGAACGGGTGGCTCGTCCAGTCGGCCTTGGCGCGGAGGCCCTGGAAGCGGTTCGCCCGACGCGTCGGGCTCGTAAGCTTCCAGCCGCGAGGGTGCCAGCGGGATCGTCAGCGAGGGTTCGCGTGGTGCAGGCCGCATTGCCCAGGGCGGCAGCTGTACCGCGTCCGTGGCCTCAGCGATCGCATGCTTGCGCTGTTCGTGTGGTCCCGTTTGCGCCTCGTCGAGACGAAGGACTTGTGCGCCGTCGCTGCCAGTCACGGTGGTGAAGGTTTCGCGCAGCGTCTCGTCGATCAACTCGTACCAGCATCCCGGCCTGCGACCGCTCTTGCCCTCGAAGCCCGCAACGTAGAGCTGGTCGCGTGCCCGCGTCATGGCCACATACAGCAGCCGGTGACGTTCTTGCGCGTCGAGGTCGTTACGCTGCGTCTTTGCCTTCGCGACAACGGCAAGATTGCCGGTGCCCGGCACGCTCCACACGAACGGCTTCTCTTTCACCCCTTTCGGCAGATCGACATCGGGTAGCTCCAGCAGCGCACCCCGGCCGCCCGAAGCGGTCGTGCAGGTGTCGGGCAGAAACACGATCGGTGCCTCGAGCCCTTTGGCGCCGTGTACGGTCATGACGCGCACTTCGTTGCGGCCCTGCTCCATGTCGCGCTTCACCTCTCGGTTCGCCTCGCGCAAATACGCAAGGAATCCGGTGAGCGAAGGCGGTGCCTGGTCGTCGTAGGCGAGCGCCAGGTTTAAGAACTCGTCGAGCGGATCGGCCGCTTCCAGTCCCAAGCGCGCAAGGAATTTCGCGCGGCCACCCTCGCGGTCGAGGATACCGGCGAAGAATTCGAACGGCGGGATGTAGTCTGCACGTGCGCGCCAGCGCTTTAGTGTCTCGACCGCGGCACCGAAGTGCGGTTTCTCGTCAGCCTTGTCGATCAGGGCTTTCCAGAGCGTGCCTTTGCGGGGCTTGCCATCGGCGCTGACCGCGAGTGCCAACAAATCGTCGTCGTCGAAACCGAACAGCGGGCTCTTCAAAACCTCCGCCAGTGCGAGGTCATCGTCAGGCAGAGTCAGAAAATCGCCCAGCGAGACGAGATCCTCTACAGCGATTTGTTCGGCGAGACGAAGCCGGTCGGCACCGGCGACGGGAATATTGCGCGCCTTCAGGGCGGCCACCATTGGTCCGGCGAACGGCCGGCGCTTGCGCACCAGGATGAGGATGTCGCCCGGCTCGATCGGCCGGTTTTCTGAGGCGAGACGCTCGCCTGTGTCGATCCAATGCTGGATGGTGGCGGCGATGCGCTCGGCGAGCCGCAGTTGAGGTGCGCTTGACACACCCTCCTGCAGTGGCGCCCACACATCGGCGTCCTCGGCATCGCCGTGCTTCTCCGTCGGCCAGATCTCGACGCGGCCGGCTTGCCCCAAGCGATGCACACCATGGCGGATCACCGCCGCCTCGGCCGTGATCCCCGGTGTGCGATCCGGATCGGCGAAGACGTGGTCGACCGACGCGAGAATCGGTGCCACCGTGCGGAACGACAAATCGAGCGGGATGGACCGCCACGGCTGGCTTGCATTCTCGGTCAGTTCCGCGAACTTTTTGCCCATCTTCGCGAACATCTCTGGTGCGGCGCCCTGGAAGCTGTAGATCGACTGCTTCTCGTCGCCGACCGCGAACAGTGTGCGGGGCTCGCCACGCTTGCCCTCGGCCCCGAAAAATTCCTCCGCGATTGCCTCTACGACCTGCCATTGCTCGCGGCTCGTGTCCTGCGCCTCGTCGACCAGGATATGGTCGATGCCGCGGTCGAGCTTGAACAGCACCCAGGCCGCCCATTGCCTCTCGTGCAGGAGTGTCACCGTCTTGGCGATCAGGTCCTCATAGTCGAGCGCCGCGCGCCGCGCCTTGGCGCGGGTGTAGTGCTGGAGCACCGCGCCAGCGAGCCGGTGTAGCGCGATCGTCGCTGCGACGATGGCGAGCCCACGCCGCTCATCCAGCAACGCGACGAAGCGTTTTTGCGCGTTTGAGATTGCGTCGTCGAGATCAGGAAACGCGTTTTTGACCGCTTTGGTCATAAGACTGGCACGTCGCTCACCCTTGCCGGTGCAGAAGTACGATTCCAGCGCCGCTACGCGGGCAGGCAGGCTTTGTGACGCAAGAGCTGAAGATATCTGGCCTGTTGCCGTGACATCGGTTTTTTTATCGCTACCGCTCAGCGCATCGCGCAAGCGGATAAGCGCCGCATCGTCGAGGATCGTCGCCATCTCTTCAATCAGCTTGTCCTCGGTGATACCCGCGCGCACGCCCAAGGCATCGCGATAGATCTCTTCCACGGCGGCGAGTTCATCCGTGTGGTCACCGATTCTGATACGTGTGGCCTGCTCAAGCCAGCACCGCTCACTCAAGGCCTCGCGCAACAGCTCGTCGAACCGCTCATCGCCCGCGTAGCGAATGGCCATATCGAGCGCCCGTCCCGCAGGCGACGCGCGATCGGTTGTGGCAGTGCGCAACACCGCGTCGGTCGCCTCTCGCTGCAAAAGATGCGTCGTCGCGTCGTCCAGAATGGTGAACCCGGGTGCCACGTCGGCTTCCAGCGGAAAGCGCTGCAACAGCCGCTCGCAGAACGAGTGGATGGTTTGAACCTTGAGGCCGCCCGGCGTCTCGATCGCGGCCGTGAATAGAATGCGCGCACGCGCAATCTCGTCTGCCGATGGCGTGCGATCGCTTAAGTCTGTCAGGGCCGCAACGAGCTCGTCCTCCGGTAGCGTCACCCACTTGCCGAGCGTGTCGTAGACGCGCTTCGACATCTCCGCCGCGGCGGCCTTGGTATATGTGAGACAGAGGATGCGCTCGGGGATGGTACCCGCCAGCATGAGACGCAGCGCGCGTTGGGTGAGCACGTGCGTCTTGCCAGTGCCGGCGTTGGCGCTGACCCAGGCGGAGGTACGCGGATCGGCGGCATCGCGCTGGGCGCGTTTGGTCTGTTCCAGATCCGGCTGTGTCGAATTCACGCTCACGATACCTCGTCCTCCGCGCTCGCGGCCCACTCCGCGACGCGCGCAAGATGCGCGTAGTCGTCGTAGTCGTAGTTGAAGCGCGCGCGGCGCAGCGCTTTATAGGGCGTCGCATCGTCGTCGTACGCGGCAATGAGGCGGGAAAGCTGTTGCAGAGCGTTGTCGGCAAGCGTTGCAACGTCGTCGGCTTTGACGGTGTGCTCCTCGCCTGCCGGCTCGCCGCCGGTCGCGCGAATGTAGTGCAGGGCGGCGACGCGTTGGTGCGCACCGATGCCAGTGAAGCCCGCTTCACCACTTGCAATCGCGGCTTCCAGCGGGAGCTGCGGTGCCAAGCCCAGCGTGACCGCTTTGTCATTCGGGACGACGCCCGTCTTGTAATCGATGATGACAATGCCATCATCGCGTTGATCGATACGGTCGGCCCGGGCTGTGAGCGTGAACGGCCCACCCGGACCGGCCAGCACCAGCTTGCCGCCTACCTCCGCGGCGATGCGCGCCACACTTGTACGGCGTGCCGGCTCGGTCTCGGCGAACCAGTCGGCAAAGCGCTTGAAGCGAGGCAGCCAGAATGCGGCTACGCGAGGATTCTGCGTGTACGCGGCCATCACCTCTTCGGCGATCGTAGCAAGCTCTGCCTGCGTGTCAGCGGGAAGCGCTTCGGCATTGCGTTTGGCAAACACGCTCATGATTCTATGTACGATGGAGCCGCGCAGCGCCGCGCCGGGATCAGCACCCAGCTCCGGCAGCTTCTCCAACTTGAGGATGTCGCGCGCAAAGATCGCGTAAGGATTGGCAAGCCACGTTTCCACGCGCGTAACGCTCATCTGGCGTGGGCGCAGGTTCACGGGCGGGCGCGGCTCGGGCGCCTTGATGGGTGGGAGCCGCTCGACCGCATCGCGCGCGCGCGCCCATCCAAGCCAGGGTTCGTCAGTCGTGAGCGCGTTCTTGAGGTCGAGCCCGTCGAGCAGCGCGTTGAGTCGCATCAGCCAGCGCGACGGCACCGTCGGCACGCCGTCGATCTTTTGCGCGCGCGTCAGATACACGCGTTCTGCGCCCACGAACGATGTGAAGTCGTGTGCGGCGTAGCCGATCGTCTCCTCCGGCGAGGGCAATCCTAGCGTCTCGCGCATGGGTCGGTTGAGCCACGGGCCCGGCTCGGCTGCCTCCGGCCACGTCCCGTCGTTGAGCGAGCCCAGGACCATCACGTCGGTCTGCTGCAGGCGCGCTTCGAACGGCCCCCAGATGAACAGGCGTGGATGCACGGCGACGCGCTGGCGCACGTTCTCAGACCCAATCAGGCTGCGATAGAGATCGGCGTAGTCGGCCGCGCGCACCTGCGGCGCCGTCAGGTTGAGATCCATGAGCCCGGTGAAGAACGTCGCCGCCGCTGCGCCGGCCTCGTCGCGCCACAGCGCTTCCGCCTCCGGCTCAGCCTCCTCGTCGGACAGCCGTGACAGCGCCTCTGCGCATTTGACGTGTGCCTCGGCGATCTTTTGGAGCGGCTGCTCGCTACGTTCTCCAAACACAGCAGTGAGTGGCGCATAAGCTTCTTGCAGGCGCTGCACCAGCTCGTGAGCTTCTTTCCAGTCGTCGGGCCAGAGCCGCTGGACTGCCGTTTGCCTTCGCTCGCGGGCGCCGACTTCCTCTTCGGCACGAGTAAGTGCGCTCGCGATTCCGTCAAGACCGCGACCCAGATAAACATCGCGGAACGTGGCGATCTCCAACGCGCGTGCGGCTCGGCGCACGATGAAGGCATCGCGTCCCAGCCGGGTCAGCGGGTGCTTTAGCAGTGCCATCACCTCGACGGGGGCGAAGTCTTTGGTGATCGCGGCAATGACCAGATCGAGGAACGTCCCAGGAGGCGTCTTGGCGAACGGGCGCCCGGCCGAATCGTCGACGCGGATGCCCCACGCCTCCAGACGCACCGCCACGCGACGCGCCAGCAGACGGTCGGGTGATACGAGCGCTGCCGTGCGTCCCGGCGTTTCGGCTGCTTCGCGCAAGATCAGCGCCACGGTCTCCGCCTCATCTTGCGCCGACGGCGCCTCGATCAGACTCACACCCTCCAGCGCAGTGTGGACGGCCTCGCGATCGGCGACCTTTGTGTACTCGTGCCAGCGCCCGGTCGTGCCTGACGGGCGCATTGTCTCGGCGATCAGCGCGGCGCGCTGCGTCTGCGGGCGGCCAGGCTCGGTGCCGGCAAGTGTGTGCACGTCCTTGCGCGCAAATCCCAGCCGGTCGATGAGCTTCTTCATGCCGAACTGAGGGTGCTCGGGATGGTTGGGCTTATCGGGATCGGCAGGCAGGATCTTGTTCCAGCTGTCCTCGTCGAGGTGATGGTCGAGACCGGGAAGCACGATGGCACCTTGCGGTAGCCCAACGACGGCACGCATCAACTCCACCGTCGCGGGGATCGAGCCGGTTACGCCGGCGATGATGACGGGCCCGTCGGGCGGCGATGTGCTGAACCTCTCAGCCTCGGCAAGTATGGCTGCATTCCGCCGCGCGGCCGGCGACAGCAAACCCTTCTCGGTGAGATACGCGGGCCATGCCTCCGTCACGATCTTGAGGAATTCGATGGTGTCCTGCCAGTGCTCGGAGAACTCCTCCGGCACCAGCTCGCTCAAGCCGGAGAAGTCCACGTTCTCCGTCTCGACCATGTCCATCAGGCGGCACAAGTCTGCCGCAAGATTCGCGGCCTTGCTCGGCGTGTCGCCCGGTGCACCCTTCGCCGGTGCAAGGTCGCCCCCGGTTTGAGGGTCGTCCCTGCTCTTTGCCTTCGACCATGCGCCAACCAGCATGGTCAGCACCAGCCGCCGTTCGATCTCACTGACGGCAGGTGCCAGATCCATGTTGCTGGCGCCAAGTGCGCCGCCACGTACGAGTCCCGCAAGCAGCGTCAGCTCTTCTTCGCCCTCTGAGATCGGCCGGATGCGCGGTAGCATCATGGCCGTGCCGCCGCCGGCCTCGAGAAAGGCCTCCTGCATGGCGCGTGCTGCGCGACGCGTCGGTAGCAGGAGAGTGAATTCTGGTAGATCGAGCGCCTTTGGGGCCGGGCCTCCCGCGACAGGCAGGTCGCCCTTCAGAATGGCTGAGGCTGTGGCGCGAAGAAACGCTTGGCCCGGCGGCACGGTGTAAACGTGAGCGCGGCCTCCGGCTTCCCCTAGCGCCTTTGCTGCGCCTGCCTCAAGCGGCGTCCTCACCCTCGATCCACCTTTCCGCCTCTCTTAGTGCGTCCGGCGTGCCGACATGCATCCACAGTCCATCAAGGCGAACACCAAATAGCCGATTCTTTTTGATTGCCGCGTCCCAAGGTCGGTTGAGCGAGAAAGCGCCCTTAGGTGCGCCTTCGAACAACCGGGGATGCGCAATCGATACGCCGGTAAAAACGAACGGGGCCATTTGGCGTTCGCCCCGCCGCTTCAATCTGCCGTCTGAGTCCATCAGAAAATCGCCGCGGCCCTCATACCCCAAGCTCGTCACCGACGACGCCAGCAGCATCAAGGCGTCCATTTTGTCGCTATCCCAAATCGCACACAGGCGGTTGAGATTGTTACCGATGCCCTCGACCCACACTGAGTCGGAGTTGTGAATCAAGAACGGATCCGCTCCGAGTTTGTGCAGGGCCCGCAAGACGCCGCCGCCGGTATCGAGCAGCGTACCGCGCTCGTCCGAAATCTCGATCTTCGGCTTCTTGCGCCCATTCAAGTGCGCTTCGATTGCATCGGCCTGATAGTGAACATTCACGACCGCGCGCCCGACCCCGGCTGCGGAAATTCGATCAAGAACGTGATCGATGAGCGCGCGCCCCTTAAGGCGGACGAGGGGTTTGGGCAGGTCGGCGGAGAGCGGGCGCATGCGCTTGCCGAGACCGGCTGCCAGAACCATCGCGGCTTCGGGCCGCCAACTGGTTGTCGTGCTCATGGCAAACAAGCCTTAACAGACGGCGAGGCTCCCGCGAACATTGACCGGCATGTTGCGATCATACCAGCCGCGCAGTGCGCCAAGCTCTGGATTGGCGAGGTCGCGCTCCAGGTACTGCCAGATCCGCGGGACATGACGCAGGTAGGCAGGCTTGCCGTCTCGCTTCGCAAGGCGTGCAAATATGCCGAGGATTTTCGTGTTGCGCTGCGCGCCAAGGGCGGCATAGGCGAAGGCGAACGCGTCACGGTCGAACCCACTCTGTCGCGCGGAGACGCCGGCACAGTAGTGATCAAAGAGGGTCGCTTCAAGCTCGGGCGGAACATCGGTACGAGCATCCTGTAACAATGAGACGAGGTCGTAGGCGGCTGGGCCGCGCATAGCGTCTTGAAAGTCGATGACGCCGACGCGCGCAATGCCTTCGCGGCTTGGAAGCCAGAGCAAATTGGGCGAGTGGTAGTCGCGCAACACCCAGGCCTGGGGCAAAGCGGCCAGGCGGTCAAAGATGGCGGCCCAAAGCTCAAGAAATTCGGAACGTTCACTATCTGGCACGTCACTCCCACGGAGCATCGGCCAATACCAGTTACACAGGAGCTCGACCTCGATGCCCAGAGCCCCCTTGTCGTAGACCGGCAAAGTGTAGGTTGAGCCATCTGGCAAGGTGAGGGCCTGTGGTGGAGTGACGGCGCTGAGAGCGACAAGGTTATCGGTCGCAGCGCGCAACAATTCGGCTTGCTCGCTCGTGCCGGTTTCAATCTCTTGGCCAAAGACCTGATGGCCCAGATCTTCGATCGCCAATATTCCGCCATCGAGGTCGTGCGCGTAGATCTGCGGCACGCTGAGGCCGGCAGTGCGCAGTGCTTCGGCCACGGCCACAAAAGGACGTACGCCTTCTGCGAGATGTGCGATGCGGCTGTAGGGTAACCCGTCGCGCACGGGCGGCCCGTCAGGCTGGTGAGGCCAGTCCATAAGGATCGCACCCCTGCCGTCCGCACAGGTGATGCGTGCATAACGGCGCACCGACGCATCCCCCTGCAGGTAGTGCAGCGCGCATGTCTCGCCACCGCGGCCTGACGCGTCGATCACGCCGCGCATGGCAACAAGCCGCTGTAAGCGTTCCTCCCATGTGCCGTGTCCGGTCAGCGTTATGTGGCGCGTATCCGGTTCGGCGGCACTGCCCTCATCGACCAGGTCTTCCAAGAACACGTCGAGCCGGCTTTGGGGCAGGACGCCACCTGCACGCTCAGGCCATTCGACGAGTGCGATTCCCTCTTTCAGCGCATGATCGAGTCCGAGCTCATCAAGTTCGGAAGGTTCGCTGAGGCGATAAAGGTCGAAGTGAGAGACCGCCATCCGCGGCGTGGCGTAGGGCTGGACCAGCGTGAAGGTCGGGCTCGGGATTTCTTCCTGCGCGCCGTTTGATAGCGCGGAAATGACGGCCCGCGCGAAGGTCGTTTTTCCCGTGCCAAGATCGCCGCTCAACGTGATCAGGTCGCCGGGCCTGACCACAAACGCCACCTGCTCGGCAAAGCGGGCGAGCAGGGGCTCGGTTACGTTCTCAATGACATGGGAGGTAGGCATGCTGCCGTCGAGTTTATGCTGCGTGATCGTCGGCAGATAGCCCGCCGTTGGGGCCGGATTGCGGTGATGGCGGATCGCTGGCCTCTTGAGGCCGGCCGTGCTCGGGTAGCCGGACCGTCATGATCGTACCTTGTCCGGGCTCCGATTCGAGAGAAATGGTTCCCCCATGCAGCTCGACGAGGCTCTTGGCGATGGAAAGTCCTAGGCCGGCGCCACGGTGCTGCGATCCGCGGCTACGGCTCTCAAAGCGCTCGAAGATCCGCCACTGCTGCTCCTTGGGAATGCCCATCCCTTGGTCTTCGACGGTGAAGACAATCATATGTTCTTCGCGTCGGCAGGTGACACTCACGATGCCGCCGGGCTTGGAGAAGCCTACGGCATTCGACAACAGATTATAGAGTATCTGGCGAACGCGCGATTCATCGCCAATGAATTCTTTGATGTCGTCGGCGATCGCAAGGCGAAGTGTCAACTGGGAGCGCAAGGCGTCCTTGCGGACACCGACAACGGCGGCATCGAGCACACTGTTCACGTCGACCGGCCCAAGGCTTAGCTCCAGAGCCCCCGCATCCATTGTCGCCAGGGCGAGGATGTCGTCGATGATGGCAAGCAGCGTCTTTGAAGATGCTGAGATATCGCCCAGATATTCGCGCTGCTTTTCATTGAGAGGGCCGACGTGGGGGCTGTGCAGCAGATCGGTGAAGCCGATGATGTTGGTCAACGGTGTGCGTAGTTCGTAAGAAATGTGCCCAATGAATTGGTTCTTCATGCGGTCTGCGGCAACGAGCGCCTCGTTGCGCTCTTCCAGCGCGCGCTCGTAGCGCTTTGAGTCGGTGACGTCGACAACTGTGAAGAGTGTCGCCCCGTCGGGCAGCGGCATGGCTGCATAGTCGATGATCGTACTGTCGGGCCGCACCATTTGGCCGTCGATGACCTCGCGCTCCTCGGAGATTGATGTGACGACCCGCTTGATTTGCACCCACGCTTGCGGTTCGTCAAAGAGCGTGCGCGCCTCGTCGATCACGGCATCGATGTGCGGTTCTTGTCCGAGCGCGTGGCGCGAAAGGTCCCAGATGTCTGCGAATGCGGTGTTGTAGAGTTTGAGACGCCCGTCCGTGGCGAACACAGCGACGCCTTCCTTCAAGCCATCAAGCGTCTCGCGCTGGACGTTGATCAAAGCGTTGTATTCGCTTTCGAGCGCCAGGCGTTCGGTCTCGTTTGCAAAGAGATACGTGACGCCGCCATCGGAGCGTTGCTCCGCCATGACGTGCAGCATGCGCCCATCAGGCAAATGCCACCAGTCCTCCTTGTCCTTCTCCTTTCCGTAGCAGGCGAGAACCTCTGATTTCCATTCGGGATAGTTGACGACTTCCGGAAGGCGGCCCTTTTCGCGCAGCCTGTCGAGAATGGTCGCGTCGGCTGGCCGTGTTCGGAGCCAGCCCTCGTCTAGGTCCCACAGCTTGCTGTAGGCCTTGTTGAAGAAGACAAGGTGTTGGTCGCGGTCGAAGACCGCAACAGCCGTCGCCACACGGTCGAGAGTTCGATCATAAGCGGTGATCTGGCGTTCTAAGTCGCCTTGCGCCTTTTCAATTGCCGTGACGTCAATTGCTGCGGCAGCGGTTGCATCCTCGAACGGAAAGACCACCACGTCATGAGGCTTGCGCTCGCCGCCAATCGTCAGTGGCATGCGGCCGCGATAGCCGTCTCCATGATTGAGCGCGTGTGAAACCGCCTTGCGCTGGCGTTGTTCCAAGAGCTCGATCTGGCGCTCCTGCACCTCGATGCGGGTCTGGGCCTCAACGGCTTTCACGTAGGCGTTGTTCACCCACAGAAGGCGACCGTCATTAGCGCGCAGCCAAACCGGCATAGGTAGTGTATCGAGCAAGGCCCGGCTTGAGCGAATTTCCCGGGCAAGGTGCTGGTGCTGAGACAGGATGCGGGCAACTTGCTCGCGGTGACCGGCGACATTTCTCAAGCGTAGAATGGCGCGCCCCCCGGCTGTGCGTCCTTCGGCTTCTATGTGGCCGCCAGCCTGGGTTCTCAGAATGATGTTGAAGGGATGCCCGGACGCGAACAGATGATCGAGCGCGTGCTTCAGCGTTCCTGAGGAGCGCGGCTCGAGCCATTGCCCGAACCGGAGGAACTGATGCTTCTGCTCGGGCAGCCCTGGGATGCCCTTCAAGGTTTGCGCAACAATGCGCAGCGGCTTGTTCTGCTCCCAGAACATTAGGATCTGCGGTTCGGAGCGGATGATCGAGTCGGCGGCCGCGAGATTGCGCTTGAATTGCTTGGCCTCTGCCTGCGCAATTTTCACGTCGCGCTTGGCATTGTCGGCCCTCAGCCAAATTGCGGCTAGCGCCAACAGTGCGGCACCGCCGAGAAGGGCGGCCAGCGGAAGTTTATTCAGCGGGATCACCTCGCCGCCCGAAACAATGCCAGCAGCAAGAGCGAGCACACACGCAAGGCTTGTCAGCAGGAGCACGGCAAGCTCCCGCCTTTTCGTCATCGATAGCCCAGTGTGTGTGGCAACCTGCATCGGGATCCGTTGGAGTAACGAGGGAACCCGAGGCCAAAGACGCTAACGAGCAATAGACAAAGGCCCGGCGATCATCGCCTTCGTGAGAAAGCGAATCATCGGGAATTATGGGCAGGCTTGGAGTGTGTGGCCAGATCGGCTAGGCCACACACCGCCGCTCATCTGCGCCGCCGGCCATAATCGGGCCGGCGCTTTCAGGCGTAGGCCCTAGTACCGGTAGTGGTTGGGCTTGTAGGGCCCTTCCTGGGCCACACCGATGTAGGAGGCCTGCTCTGGCGTCAGCTCGGACAGGTTGACCCCGATCTTCTTGAGGTGCAGGCGCGCGACCTTCTCGTCGAGGTGCTTGGGCAACGTGTAGACCTGCTTCTCGTACTTGCCGA
>CAZUKP010000054.1:0-20798 GCA_964620915.1 uncultured Hyphomicrobium sp.
GAAATTACGTCGCCCACCCGCCCTACCAACGAACGCCCACCAATTTCGCGCAGGTTCTTGAGTGGAATGCCTTTCGAGCCGCCTCGCGCGGGAACGACAGCGAGAACTTGGCGGTCAAGAATCATTAACGGATGCGCCGGCTGAAATGCGTCCTGCTACAGCTGGTGGGTTTATGCCACTCGATTCCAACTTACACATTCCATGACCGATGGTCCGGTTAATACGGCCTGTCACTGCTTCCAAGCAGAAAGCGGGGCAGGTGAAGCCAACTTTTGAATTCTAGTCTTGAGCCAAGCCGGTGTTCGCTTTACGCGAGCCTTTCGCGGCTTAAAGGGTATTCCGGACGTATAGGTAAAGGTAATTAATACCCGATTTCCTTCCCTTACATATCCGCCTCGATGGAAGCCGACTGTATCTGCGAGGATCATTGTGCCCATCGGGCCCGTACATTTAATCCAATGCTCTGGTCCTATTGCAGCCGCCATCTCTTCATCAGTAATGCGCACGCTATCTTCATGGAGAGGAACCAGACTTGCGTACTTTCCAAAGGCTTGAGTTCCTGGGATGTAGGAAAACGGCCCGCACTCTTCATCGACATCCACCAGATAGATAAAGACCTTTATAAGCTTCAGGTCCTCTGGATCACGATGCCAAAGCTGCGAAGACATCGGTGGCTCGTCAATTGGATAGTTGAGCCAAGCACCGATTGAGTACAGGCAAGGCCAAAGCCCAAGATATGACGATACAATCTCCAGCAACTTCACATCTAAGGCTACTTTAAGAAGGGGACTGTCGGCTTCATGTATCGACGCCCCGCGCACCAGTTCGACAAGGTATCGTTTGCTCTTATTGGTTTGCTTAGCCTTAAGGTTTTCTATGGAGGCATTCGCCAACCCCAATATCTGCATAGATGCTTCGGCAAGCGCTACCTGTCCGTCCTCACTCAAATAAGTGGCACTAGAACCGCAGAGAATTCCTCTCATTTCTAGATCGCAACCGAGTTTTTCCGCTTCAGGATATTCTCGCTTGGCGAACTGCGCCTGCAATGTGCGGCTCGCGTTTCCCACGTATCGCCACATAAGGTAACTGCCATTTCTTTTTGTTAGCGCGGTCCGCCGTTGCCCACGCCAAGTCAGTCCACCGAACATTTCCACCTCCTAAGGACATCACAGTGTGCAAATTGCCATCCTGGGCCGATGTGCTAGTGCGTTATTCGGAAAGTCTCCGCTTTAATTCCGGAAGAAAGCGCAGAATCGCCTCATCACGATACGTGCCCGCATTGAGTTGATTAGCTAATGCCTCCAACGTCTTAGCGCGGCGTCCCTGCGCGCGCCTGAACGCCAACTTTGCCGCGAGCTCTTCCTCCGAACGCGTAAAATAGTGATTCAATTGAAACACGTTGCTCACTGGTGCATCTCGATAAGTATGTCGATCAATTAGCCTGCGCTGTTCGTCGAAGCCGGCTTCAGACCCAATGTCCAAATCGAAAAGGTGAGCGCTTCGCACGGCTCTGACTTTCTCTGGACGTACAATTGACTTGGGTTTGCCGAGGGTCGGCGAGCGCTCTAGGTAATTTTCAATCACGAGCCCGGACGGCTGACGTCGGTGGCCGGAGGGCCCGAAGAGAGTCCATGGAACCGCCAATGCGGGCAAATCTTCATAAGCGGATAGCGCCTCGGGGAGGCCGTCCCCGACGACGGGAAAAAGAAACTCGTCAACATCGATCATCATCATCCAACGCCACGCACCTCCGAATGACGACAACGCGTGCACGAAAGCCAGATGTTGACCGCTCGGTCCGCCCTCGGCGCGCCAGGGGAATGGCCATGGCATCACAGTGACGAAGTTATCGCGTGCGAACGGCAAGATTTCCGTGCCAAAGTCGTCCGTGCTGCCGTGATCATAAAGATACACATGCTCGACACCCATCATCCGATGGAATTCCAGCCACTCGGCGAGGTAGGGTGCTTCGTTTCTGAAGGCAGTTGCAATCGACAGATAGCCAATCGGGCGAATCGGAGCAAGATCCGGGAGAGGAATGCGAATTCTTTTTGAGTTAGCGTATCGGTTTGGGTCCTCGGATCTTAGGCCGATTTTTAGTTTATTAAGATAGCGGATCAATGCGGTGTGGGCTGCGCGGCCGTTCTTTGATGATCACGAACTCCACTTGAATTGCTTTCAGTTGTGCATGCCGTCGCAAGCCACCAGAATATATTGTTATCGTGACCGGCATCAATCGCCGATGGACGCAATTGTAACATATACTCGCTTTCAGGGCCCCGTGTTCAAGTCAGAGTTTGAGGGCGGATCGCTAGTGTTTTTGGTATGAGTTCGAACTATGTCTTTATAGGCTTGCTCAAGGGATCCGATAAATGCCTCCTTTGAATGATGTCGCCTTACATACTTACGCCCATTCTCTCCCATGAGACGGCGACGGGGGTCGTTACTGAGCAATTCTACTACTGTCCTGGCAATCGAATCAGGATTTTGCTCAACGACAACGCCAGCGGCATTCCCTTCGATCAATTCCTTCAAGCCTGGCGCCGGACCACCGACGACCGCCTTTCCATAGTACCAAGCCTCCAGGTAAACGGCCGGCAGAATTTCTTTACTCGAGGGCATGCAAAAGAGATCGCATGCCGCAAGTGCATCTCCCTTCTCTTGTTCGCCGATCGGACCAAGATAGTGAATCCGTGAATCGTCTATGTCGGCAAACCACTGCGAGGCTTGACTGTCGTTCGGGCCAACGAAAACAAAATGCACCTCTGGCATTACTCTCCATATTCTAGAAGCGCTAGAGAGAATCGCCGGAACGCCCTTAAACTCGAGCATGCGCCCAATGAACAGGACTAGTGGCTTTCCAACAAGTCCATGACGCGCACGAAAATCCTGCGCATTGACGTTTGCTGGCAAGATAGGAACTACACCAGAGATGCGCAGCGAGTCGGGTTTAACGCCGAGCGACGCCAGATAATCGACGTCCGTCTCCAGCAAGCCAAAGACAGCATTGCACCGCTGGAAAAACGGTAGAAGTTTTGTGTAGCTTCGCCCTTCCCCTGGGTGCACATAAGGAGTGTTTACGAAGGGAATACTTTCGCTGAGAGCTATCTCTTGTGCTGCGTAGATTAGGCCTCCTGTGCCGAAGCCGTGAATGATGTCCATACCAACGGCTAATGAGCGCAGCTGTGTAAGCGGGTAAGCCGCACGTCCGGTGGTTTGGGAGAGTGGCCGTTTCGCGATAGAGCGCAATCGCTCACGGGGAGTAGTGGTAAGGTTGTAGACCTCAACGTTCTCGTCGCGGTGACTGGGGCGCCGGTTTCGCAAACCCGTTCTGAGATGTCCAAGAGTGAACAACGCTTCGTAAGCAGACTTAGAGGATTCATCAATCGTTGCTACAGCAACCGAGTGTTTCTTGGCCAGCTCTTTAGCAACTAAGCGCAGTTGAGTTTGCACACCTCCGACGGCATCATATCTCTTTCTCACAAATAGGATTCTCAAACCCACTGCCTTCTTCGTGTTCGAACTTAACTCTGTTGATGGATGTTATGCGGGAGATCGCCTAGCCGGCGGCAAGCTGGCGATTGCTGGCCTAAGTCGTGAAATCTTGTAGCAATAGCTCGTGAGTTAGCAATTTGCGTAGACCGTCTGCTAAAGACACCCGCGGATGCATGCCAGTCAATTCGATAAGCCTTCGGATGTCGGCCCTTTGATGGAGCTTGTCCACGTGCCGTACCCGGTCGGTCTCAACAACTATCGCGATCTCACGCCCGAGCAAATCTCCGATGGTCCGCACAATGTCTTGTGCTGAGTATTCTTCTCCCGTGCCAATGTTCACAATTGTGTAATTATCCGCTGCCGCTGTCGCGGAGCAATAGAGCAGATCTGCCACATCTTCGACGTAGACGTAGTCACGACGTGTATGAATATTTCCGAGAAACACCGGCCCCTTCTTCCGTAGACATTTGATAATTTGGGGGATGAGATGTGGATTAGTTTCGTAAGCACCGTATGTATTGAAGAGCCGCCCAACCAAACATCTCATACCGCTGGTAGACGCTATAAATCGCGCAACTTCCTCAGACATAAGCTTGCTGAGTCCGTAAATGTCGACCGGTTCCGGCGCAATTCGTTCGTCAAGTGGCCCATCACAACTTGGATAAAGGGCGCCCGTAGACGCGACAACGGCAACTTTTGCGCCGTGTCGGACTGCAGCACTGAGCACAAGGTGTGTGCCTTCAACGTTGACCCGAAGAGTGTCTTGAGGATGGGCATTACAAAAGGGTATGTAGTGATGTGCTGCTAAGTGAAAAACTATATGTGGCTGTGCCTCTGCCATTATCGCGTCAAGGCGATCCGCATCAAGGATGTCTGCCTTGTGGAATTTGATGTCGTCGAGTAAGGGAGCGAGATTCTCTAAACGCCCCGCGCACAGGTTATCAATTACAGTGGTGTGGTGCCCCTCTCCAACGCATCGTGCAACAACTGCACGACCGATGAACCCCGCACCTCCTGTTACTAAAGCGTTCCTAATCTCTGTTTCCTATTCATCGAAATTGTCTCTGGGCGACCTTCGTCGGCATGCAAATCCGAACGAAGAAAATATCGCACAATGCCTGGCGTTCTAACTGGCTTTCGGCGAATGCGTCCTGTGGTCAAACGTTGACCTGTTCTTACTCGGCTAAGGTTGTTAGCAGTGAAGCCTTAACGTCGCTCAGCGGCATCATTCTAACGTGCGGGTTGGCAGCGGCGTAAGTGCCGGATCCCACCGCAATGAATCGTATTCCCGCCGTTTCTGCCGCACGAGCGTCGTCAATGCCATCACCTACAATGACTAACTCCTGGTTGCTAACGTCCTCCGCTTCACGTATCTGTTGGAGCGCCTCAATCTTACTCTTCGGTGACCCGTGAATGCCATCGAACAAGGCGGTCCAGCCGCGGATATCAAGTATCGCCAGTAGGCTAGCGGTGGGGGTAGCCGAATTGAGGTGCAGCCTCAAACCCGCGTTTCGAAGATTGACGAGTAGGTCGGTCGCGCCCTGCACCTCTGGCGCGGCGGCTACGGCAGGGTCAACATCTTCGCTGTAGCGCGTAACAAGCTCCTCGACCTTTAAACGGACGCCCCCAGCAGCCATATGACTTGCGAAGGCCGATAGAACAGAGCGGCGATCGCCCGAGGTTCCGATAACTTCTTGCATTACGGTTTCTCCCCTCGGATAGCGCGCCGCAAGACGCCAGAAGCCCTCCACCTTAATGGCATTGGAATCGACGAGCGTACCGTCGAAGTCGAATGCAGCAACTTTAATTACCAATCGGTACTTTCGCTTCGCGAAGCTGATCGTTTATCTGAAAACGGCCCCAATGATCGACGACAGTCTTTCGTTGCGCCGTTGTGAGGCCGTTGATCGCGTCATCGCGATACACGGAGTCATTGGAGAAGTGGGTCGTCGATATTTCTTCGAAGACGCAGCCCTCCTCCGACCAAAAGCGGTGCCAGACCCCGGGTAGTACCAGCAATGTGTCTCCCGGCTCCAGCACCTTCATTCGGTCCTCGACCTCCACATGCAGGCTCCCGTATAACAAGAGAAACGTCTCCTCCTTTCGCTTGTGAAAATGCCAGGGGTGAAGCTGTCCCGGGAGCTGAACCAGTACTTTTTTACAGTACTCGCGGTTTATAACGTTGATCAAGATCGCTCCGACCTTTCTGAAGTTCCGGACCCCGTAATGGTGCGAGTACTCAACCGAGAACTCGGTGGTTAGGGGAACATGCGCGAGGTTCAGCAGTCCTTTAACTTCGTGAACGGCATCCTTTATGATTTTTTCGTCTGGATCATCGGGAATTTGGATCCTTGCCTTATTGACTGGTGCATCAGCGGCTATTTCATCGAGTGTCATAATTCCGGGGCGCCATTCACCGCTCGAAAGACTATTGGCAGCAAGGGGAAATGCGAAGTAGACATCGCCGCGGCTGAGCACGGTACCGGCTTCGATAGGCCCGCGAGCAAAGACGCCGCGCGCCAGTCCATCGATCGCTTCTCTCTCTTCCGACAGAACCTGCTTGCGATTCTCTGAACACATCAAGACTTTGGCCTTCTTCCAGGCTGCGATCCATGCCTCAACCTGCTCCGGTGTCGCCGAATAGGCGTTTAGCTTTATTGTATCCGTTGCGACGCCGACGTGCCGCTCGAACATCTCCGCACCGAGAGCTGCAGCGATGCCGACCGGAACCGTATTGTCTGGGCTTTCATGCGTCGACCAGCCAATCACCCGCCCCGGATATCGCGCTCTGAAAGCCGTGATATCGCCCAATTTGCAGGCCGCATCAGGAGTCGGATAGATGGACACGCAGTGCATCAATGCAAAGTCACTGCCCCGATGCTCGAGAAAGGACACCACGTCGTCGACTTGGTCGAGCGTCAGGCCGCCGGTCGACACGATCATCGGTAGACCAGCTGATGCAGCTTTCTCCAAGAGCGGCCAATCGTTCGCGGAACAGCTCGCTATCTTAATCGCGTCGAAATTCATTCCGATTATGTTGTCGACCGAAGGTTCATCGAACGGCGTACACATGGCCACGAGCCCGCATTTTCTCACCAGGGTGAGCAGCTGGCGGTAGCCCTCCCAATCAAGTCTCGTCGACAAAAACCGGTCTACATGCTTGTTAGCGCTCCCCCCGGTGTGATCTGGATGAATAAAGGTCTCGAGATCGCGAAACTGGAACTTTAGGGCCGCGCGCACGCCCTGCCGAACAACAATATCGGCACATTGCTCAATCACAGCAGTACCGTGCTCTACGCTGCCTTGATGATTGTTTGCTAGATCGAGGACAAAAAGATCGCGGAAGTCGAACCGCTCGATCGTCTCTTTCATAGCACGCCCCTCTCAAGTGTTCGCACTCGGTCGACGAAGACTGACGATGGACGATAGCCACCGCCAAAGTCGATGTAAGCGCGGCGGCCGGTTTCATCCGAACGGAGCGCCGCCGCGATGACCAATGCCGTATCCAATCCGCGCGCAAGCGAAATCGGCGAAAGCGATGGATCAGACGACAACGCGTCGACGATATGGCTCAGCTCCTCAATAAAGTCGTCCGCCCGCGTCTTTACGACCCGCTCCTCGAGCCGCTCGCCTCCGCAAAGCTGACCGGAAACGAAGTCCACTCCCGGCTCGGCGCTGCAGTGCCATTCGATATACCCGTCGGTTCCTTGGACCCGAGCCCATTTTCGCGGTGGTTGGGTAACAACATCCTGCACGCACCGGCCAAGCAGGCCGTTCTCCGTGCGCATGCTCATCAGGCATAGGCGGTCATAATCTACGCGGCCGTCGCGGACGAAATCTAGCGTTGCTTCGATCTGAGACACTCGCCCTGCGCCCGCAGCATGGGCGAAGTGCTGCCAAAGATTCGCAGCGTGAGAATGCTCGCCCAGTGCACCGCCGCCGCGGGAGGTAAAGCCGAGATATGTATCCCACGGCCCGTCAAGCCATGGATGCGCGGAAAAAATTCCGCCCCAATACTCTCTGAACTCAACGTCGATCGTCGTGACCACGCCGATGGCGCCAGAACCAAGCAGGCTGGAAACCATGCGCGCGGCTCGACCCACTACGTGATCGTAGCCGACGAAAACCGCGACGCCGGCCGCGGCCGCCTCATCGGAAAGTTCTTGTGCGCCGGCCAAGTCTGGACCGCAAAGTGGCTTTTCGACCAGCACCGCCTTTGGCCGTTCGGCGACTGCGGCACGAGCAAGCGGCATGTGGCTATCCGGCGGCGTGCCGATGCAAATGAGATCGTATCCTCCGCAAGGAGCGTTATCGGGCGGAAACAGACCTATTTCATCGTCCCACACACCGTATCGTGAGGGATAAATTTCGGCTCGTGTACGCTGAAGAGCTGCCGGATCGAGATCGACGATGTCGACGGACCAATCCAACCGACGTGCGGCATTAGCAAGATGATTGCCGATCGAGCCGGCTCCCAAGATTTTGACTTTCATTCTTTCCAATCCGCTCGGCGATCAAGTCAGGCTTGTTACCATGTCGCGGAAACGATCGCTGCCCGCTACCAGTTCCTCATATGTCCCGCTCGCCGAAAGGTGACCATGCTCGAGGAGGAAGATCCGGTCACAGGTCCTGACCGTGCTCAACCGGTGTGCGATTAGAATGACCGTCTTTGCTCGAGCAAGATTGTTGACTGCGTCCATGACCGCGCGCTCGGTGATGTTGTCGAGCGCACTTGTGCCCTCTTCCATGATGAGAAGGTCGGGATCACGATAGAGGGCGCGAGCGATGCCGACGCGCTGACGTTGACCACCTGAGAGCCGGATGCCGCGCTCCCCAATCAGCGTTTCGTATCCCTGCTCCAGCTCATCAACAATGAGCTCATGAAGATTGGCTATGCGCGCCGCCCTTTCGACTGCGATCATGTCGATGTCGCGCGGTGACACCCCGAAGGCGATGTTTGCGGCGACCGTATCGTCGGAAAGGAAGATGTCTTGCGGCACATAGCCGACCGTCTTCTGCCAGGCCCGGCGGTTGGCATCTGTAATTGGCACGCCGTCAACAGACAGATATCCCGCCTCTGGTTTCAGCAGGCAAAGGATCACGTCGACGAGCGTCGTTTTGCCGGCGCCGGTCTGGCCGACAAGCCCTACCGCCGCCCCTGCGGGGACGCTGAGGCTTATCCCGCTTAGCGCCTGTGTCGCCGAACCCGGATAGCGATAGTTGAGTGAACAAATCTCAAGTTGAGTCTTAAGGCCCAACGGTTGTGTCGAGCAGTCGTTCTTCTGTGTATCGACGCCCCGCACCTGTAATTCGGTGAGGTCACGGTGCATGGCGTCAAGCGCCGGCTTTGCATAGCGCAGCTTGGAGACCGCTTGATAGATCTTCTGGAGTGCCGGCATCAGGCGGGAACCGGCAAGGGCATAGAGGGCGATCACTGGCAGCGCTTTGCTGACGTCGTTGCCCACTCTTACTTGGTATAAGACGATAACCAGGACAATCGCGACGGCGAGCGCTTGGAGCCCGTACTGCGGCAACTGACCAACGATGTCACTTGCTGCTTGATGTGTGACAAACCGTCTGGACGGCATCTCGAACCGGCTGATGAGCGTTCTTTCTAAACCAAGTACCTTGACATCTTTGATAGCGCCGAATGATTCACTGCTGATGCGGAAGCGCTGCCGATTGGCCTCCAAACGCTCTTCGCCAATCCGCGTCAGATAATGCCGGCTAATAGCATAGATTGCAGCATAGCCACCGCCGAGAGCAAGGCTGACAATGATCGCCAACAACGGATCCGCAATGAGAAGCAGCGCCACCATAAAGGCTCCGGTTGCCACGCCAGTAATCAGGTACATGAACGGCATCAGAGCGGAACTGATAACGAGCTTGACCTCCGATAGCGCCGAGCGGCCGAGATCGGCGCTATGCTGCTTGAGGAACCATTCATAGGGCTGATTGATGTAGGCATTGAACAGGTCGCGCGATAGTCGGTAGTTGCGCATCGAAGTAAAGCGGATCATCGCCCAGGCCGTCAGCGCCGTGAAGCTCAGTGATCCAAGCGTTATCGCGAATATCACCAAGCCGAGGACGAAGAGAAATTCGTTTGAATTCTCGAGGCCAAGCCACTGATAGGCCGCTGCCATATAGGGATTGGTCTGTACAATTTCCGGATTTGCGATTAACGCGACGAACGGGACAATCGAGGCAACTCGGGTTGCCTCGACGAACCCAGAAGCGATGATCATCGCGAGCAGCAGGACAGCGCGGCGCTGTTCGCGCCTGTCGAGAAGACTGCGAAGTTTTGAGAATATCTCCCACATGGAATCGACTTCGGCGTTAGGCCAGCGTGATAATGGCTGTACTCCGCGAGCGTAAGGACCCTAACAAGGGATTGAGGGCTTGCTTAAATAATTGCGTGCGCGCCTTCAAGCTAGCGACCTTCAATCGCCCAACAAATGCCATTTCCATTGCTACCGCAGGACGGGTGAAAGTCACCCATCCCAATTGCTCCTCTCTTTGAAGCCACACTTCCGCTCTGCAGAAGTGACTCGCTTGTTATGCCGTCAAATCCCTGAGCGGCACTTTTGCCCGCACTTCGCGGCCTAGCAGCGCTATAAGCAGAACAACGCGGTCAGTGCCTGATACCGCCTGGAAAAGTCCTTCAAGATCAGCAAAGGGCCCGCAAGCAACTTTCACCGGCTCTCCAACGGCGAACTGGCGTGGTGACACGGCAATCGAGCCCCATTGATCGCCTCGCTGCATCATCTCTTCAACCAACCCCTCCGGCACGGCGACCGGCGCATTACCATTGCACAGCAATCCAACGACCCCGAATGTTCCATTTATGGATCGCCACATCTGTCTGCACAGATCAAGCCGGACGAAGAGGTATCGCGGGAAAAATGGTACAACCACCGTCTCGATTCGCCGGGCATGCCGACGCGCACGCCGACACAGCGGTAGCCAAACCTCGAATCCTTGACGGCGAAGATTCACGTCCGCGCGCGTTTCTTGACCACTTTGCGTATGCACGACGTACCACTTCTGCATCACGCCTACTCCGTTACCCTCGCCTTGGCGTTCAACTCAACGTGGTTTCGCGCGATCTTGAGTACGGGTGGCGCCAAGACTCGCGCGTCTGCCAATAGTGCGCGCATAGTCTCGTAAGCTCGCTGTGGAGCTCTGGCCTCGGTGATTACAACGGCATCGACAGCGCCAATCTCCGCAAGCGATCGGATAACTTTTACTCCGTAATACTGGTCCTGGTTTGCACTAGGGTCTAGCAGGCCCAAAAGCTCGAGGCCCTCGCCCCAAGCCGCAAGAATTGCGATCTCAGCGAGATCGCCTCCCCCCACCAAAACCAGGCGAGATTTACCTTCCATGCGAGCTTGCGAGAAAATTTCAGCGTATTCGCTGCGAGCCCCACGGAAGAAGCGGAGAGAACTTTCCAGATAGACCGCCACCAACCGGCTCTTTTCACTAAAGCCCTTTGGCGTTAGACAGTAAGCGTACCGCTTGAAGGGCGCCTTTCGCGCCTTCACATAGCCATTTCGAATGCCGCGCTTCAGAAGCGCATTGACCAGCCCGACGGAAACACCGATGCGCTTCTTCAGCGCCATCTGCGTAACCACCTCACCGCACTCGATGGCGGTCAGGAACTCGAGTTCCGAGTTTGACTTAAGGTCCCCCGGCACTGACGCCCCACCTACTCCGATCAAGACGGCTAGTCTGCGACACTGTTATCTAAAATTCAAGCGATGAATTTCACGTTCTGAACGATAGCCAGTCTCCCTTTCACTCGCCCACTCGCCGCGCGCCATAATGTCATATCAACGGCCTGCAGAGTTGCCTTGTGACCTGGCTTTGTCCCCCCCCAAAAGTGCTTGAACACAGGACCCCATCATGAACGGCTGATAGCGGGCCCAGCGCGACGACTGCCGAAAAAACTACAAACATTAGGCGTCGGCTAAGCGATGAAGTGCTAACGGCCGCGACCCAGTAGCACCACACGAAGCGTCCTGATCAAGATCACAAGATCCAGCATCACGGAATAGTTCTTGATGTAGTAAAGGTCGTACTGTAGCTTCTCGCGTGCGTCCTCCACGGAAGAGCCATAAGGGTACAACACCTGTGCCCATCCAGTGATTCCTGGCTTCACCAAAGAGCGAAGATCGTAATAAGGAATGGCCTCCTTTAGCTGAGTGCTGAAATCTGGACGTTCTGGACGTGGCCCTATAAAGCTCATCTGTCCTAGTAGGACGTTCCACAACTGCGGCAATTCATCGAGGCGGCTCGCGCGCAACAAACGACCTACGCGTGTCACGCGCGGATCGTTTGGCTGCGCCCATCTCGAGCCGGACCGCTCGGCATCCTCAATCATCGTCCGAAATTTGTAGAGCGTGAAAGCCACTCCATTGAGTCCAGTGCGAATTTGGCGATAAAGCACCGGTCCCTTGCTGTCGAGCTTGATGGCGCAAGCTGTGATCAGCATAAGCGGCGAGAGCAAAAGTAGGAGGACAAAGCTCAAGATGAGATCAATGACCCGCTTAGCCCGCAAATCGATTCTGTGATGCAGTAGGTCAAAGCCGTGTGCGAGAATTAGCCAGCGATCACGGAGGTTCAGGATCGGCAGCTTGAACAGAAAGCGCTCATAGAAGTCTGTCAGGTCGTAAATGCGCAAGCCGCACATCCGCGCGCGCATCAACTGACCGAGCACATCATCTTGCGGTATCTCCTCGGTGGCCAGAATTATTCCCATCCATGAACGCTGAAGAAACTCGGCAAGCGCCGCCATTGTCCCATCGGCCTTTGGCGTCGCAGTATCTGCCTCTCGCGATCTTACTTCTTCGCCTACCTCCGCGAGAAAGTAGAGCTCACCAAAGCTGCTCTTGTGACCAATATCGCGCCTCAGACAGTTGGCGAGCGGACCATTTCCAAGCACTAGCCAACGACCAATCTTTCGGCTCCGCATCCATGCGGCAACAATCCTGCGGCAAGCGACGGCCCAGACAAGAAACATTGCCGTACCCACGAGGAGCACACTTCGCCAGTGAAGCGCGTTAGACTCAAGCGGCTTCAAAACGTAAACCAAAGTGACGACAATGCCAGCGGCAACCAGAACAGCTAGCGCGGTGCGGACGACTAGTTTTACACTACTATCCCGCAAGACACCGCCGTAGACATCAAGGACATACATCGTCAAGAGAAACACCGCTGCGATCGCCAACAGTGACAGCGTGTCGGGAGCCGTTCCCGCGCCAACGCGCAGGAAGTACGCCAGGCTGAACAGCCCTAAGATGCCTACGAAATCGGCTATTAGAAGTACAATCGCCTCTCGCAGGCTGGTTAAAATGCTCCCGATCATTCCAACTACTCGCGCAACATCTCGACAATTCCGGCGCTTGAGCGATTGGCACAGTGGATTGCATGCTGCTTGCAGAAGGTAGCTTCAATAGCCGTAATCGCGCGCGGTACGTAAGTTGGCTTTGCGGCGGTCATTCGTCGGCCCTGATGCGCCCACAAAACACTGCGCCGAAGTGTGCCGGTAATACATCCACTAAGCACCTTAGAAAGCCCCTTCGCTACACGGCACGTGCCGCTTTTCGGGACACTCAATGATCAATCTTTGATCCTCGATTGTTACAGCCTTTTCATAAGGCCGCAGATAGACTGAGTGACCGTCGAGTTTGGCGCTCGGCCATTGGATGGAGGTGTAGTTTGCCGCAGAAAGCACAAGTCTTGGCGACGCCGCTATAAAGACCGCCGCGAGCAAGGCAAAAGCCCCGATCGCAACTAGAAAATTGCTGACCTGACGTAAGTGGGCCAGCGCGCCGCCCACGGCAACGGAGGCGAATGCAGGCACCGGCACTACCCACAGCCAACGCCAGGAGAGGTATTCTTGTAAAGTCTTGGCCAAGAATTCGGACGTCCAAGGGATTAGCAACAATACGAAGAATATAATCATATAGTTTCTGTACAGACGGCTTAGGTCCTCGTTGCTGATGAAAAGGAAGCCCGCACCCACGCAGGCCAGCAGAAACATTCCTCTGAATCCGCTTCCCATCGTGAACTCGATCATTTCGACGTTTGTGGTACCGGCGACTATTCCTCTTGGCGTATAGACCAGTTGCGAAGGGTTCATCAGCGTCCAGCCGGAATGATAGGCAAAGACGCATAGCGCTGTAGCCGAAATCATGGCGATGACCAGCAGAGTCGCCGGCCATCGTTCAAGATTACGGAAGTTTATCGAGGCTAGAACCAAGAGGCCCACAACAGATGGGCCAATTATTAATCCGCCTCGGGAGAACCCGATGCCCGACACCAGAACGGCCGCCAACAACAAACGGTGGTATCCCGATTGAGTGTTCTCTCGTGCGAGGAAGAAATACAGGAAGAGCGCCGGGACGATCGCGCTGACCAAGACCGACTTTCCTTGAAACATCCGCACATAGCCAAAATTTGCAAGCGTGCGATGCACATCGCCCCAAGCCAGCATCACCACAAAAAAGAAAAGCATTCCGAATAGCCAGCCATCAGGAGTGAGTTTGCGCAACAGTCTGCATGTTACGACCACAGTTAGAGCGGACATCAAAGACGGGACGGCCAGATAGTAAGAATCCAACAACGGCAAACCAGTAAGATACGAAACCATTGCTTTCAGAGGTTCGTAGGCACTGATGCCAGAAAAGTCGTTGTCATGAATACCGCCCCCATATCCCGGCAGCTGCTGAATCGGTTGGTCTGGGTTGGCCAACAGCGCAAGTGCCATGCCGAGGTACTGTTCGTCGTCAGCATCCGGCCGGTGCAAAAAAAGCGTCAATAGAACTCCGGCAGTTATAACTACTAAAACGGCAAGGTTGTCTCGGTTTGACCGCCAAGCCTTTATTGGCGGCCGCGGTCCTGGTTCGCCGCTTCTAAACGCCAGAGGAAGCAGGGGGGTCACCAGCGCCAAAAGGAAAAGGGGAGTAATCGCAGAAAGGGAAAGGTTCGCGTCGTAGGCAAGAAGCCAGATGACTGTCCAACAGGCATAGAATACAAAGAACGCGTCGCAAAGACTCTCAATCGGATGCGTGAGTATGCGATCGCGAACATTACTAAGGGCCGCAAGCAGACCAACTTTTCCGTCCATCATGCTTGGCCCACTCTCGCGAGTAGAGCATGCCGGTCGTGAGCAAGCTGACTCACTGACCGCCGCGCGCGATCTGGTGGTCTATCGAGACCGGGTGAAAAAGAGCCGGGTGAAAAAAACTGCGGCGGGGTCTCCGCCATGCCTTCCAAGGTTGCCAGACCAACAAAGCCTACCGAGATTGCTAGACCAACAGAGAAGAAGAGTTGCCTGCCGGTGTGCATGCATCGCGGAGGCACCTCGGGCAGTCTGCAACTCATGGGAAACCCTCTGCGTATAGATCTGCTAAAGGGTAGCAAACTCAATTTAAAGGGCCCATCCGAATGGCTTACCACGCTCAGAGTAATGAAGTTTTGTTGGCATCGATATTAGTTCATGGAGCCAACGAGTAGTGTTTGCGGCTAGCTTCCTGTTTGTGGCGTCACTCGTCAACGTAGTTTTCTACGCTGTAGGCAACGGTCTCCACAACGTGCGATATGTACTTCCAGCGGTCTATCTCGTATTTGCTGGCATCGTGAGGGAAACCTCGTTTGGCTCAGGCTTGATGCATGGCTGGGGATTGTGTTGCAGACTCGCAACGGCGGCTAAAAAACGACGGAGTGCGTTTGCTTCTCGGGCTATAGAAGCGACATCCAGATCATTCGCTACGGAGACGCGATTACCGGCATCAAGGTTGCATAAGTTTCGCGAAGCCATGCGCGACATTTTTTGTTGTGCGCATGATGCGGGTCTGGTCATTGACTGACTGTCAGTGTGCAAGATCTGCCACGCATCAGAGTACCCCACTTAGACGGCCTCATACGCCTGGCACGAAGATATACGTAGCATTTATCATTGCTTTAGGGGCCGGCGGCGGAGCTTTTGCATAGCGGAGCTGAATGCGCGGACCGGCGCCGCGATCTTCCAGCTCGTCGAGGCATACACCGCGGCGAGCATCCTTTCGGCCTCTTGCGCCCTATCTCGCTCTGCGGACAGGCACGATGCAAGCGCCGCCTTTTCTTTCTCCCGCGCCTCGAGGTCGCGCAAATCCTCGAGACTGCGCAAGGAGAGCTTTTTCCCAGCTTCCAAATACAGATCCGTTTTACTGCAAAGATGGTCCCAGAGTTCCTGCTGCGAAGGCTCAAGGAGTCCCTCCCTAGCGCCGCGCCTTGCACGGCGCAGTTCCGGAACTATAAATTCCGTGACTGAGTCCGGTACCGAAAGACCAGTCACGCCGAGGCTCGCAAGCTCTTCGACAAGTCGGGACGTCTCCGCGACAGGATCAGAAACGAAGCTCTCATAACTGACGAATACCCGCGGGAACCCCTCCGAAGCGGCGATAGCGGCACGGTTGTAGGCTTCCCAGAGCGCGACGCTTTGCATGATCGAGAAACCGTTACGAGTTCGCAGAGATTCTGCAACTTCCAGCGGATTTCGAAACACGATGATGCATATTGGGTCTGGCACGACGGGCCGAAGGAGAGGGAAGAGTAAGCAAAGCCGCGGCTCCTTGACTGCCCAAGTGCCGTGCACGGCAAGCTTGTCTATAATGTCCGCGAATTCACTCCTTCGCTTCTCTAGTTCGTCTGCGGGCACCGTTTCGTTGCGAAATGCCGATATACGCCACCAATCCGCGCCTACCGAGCGTAGCAAGGCATCGCAGATTGCACGGAGGTCACGACGCTCGAAGAACCCTTTCGGATTTTGCTTTCCAACGCCAGTGAGTTCGTTCTTTTCGCCTATCCATGCCCCGCAAAGGCCAAGAGCGCCTGTAACCGCCGATGTACCAGAACGATGCATCCCAAGCACGACGAGTGCACCGTTCGATTGCTCGCTCTTCATCTCTGTTTCCTCTAACAAAAAGCATGTGAAGAGATTTGCGAACGCCCCAAATCGAATTTGTTAGGAAAAATGCCTAAATACAACCGTCTGCGCGGTGACCTTCCCCAGTTCATTCAGCAGCCAATCACATCGGGTATATGTTCGTGATTGGGAATCACCGAGGAAAAGCGACCGGTCTTATCGTATTTCACAGTGCCATAAAGGTCGCGGCCTTGAATCACGTGATCAGCTTCTATGGTATCTTCCTTATCGTAGTGCTCAACAAGCTCTTCGGCTGAAAGCCAATCAGCAAATTCAACCTTCGCCTCGGATTTTTTGAAGGTTGGGCCATTGAGAGCGCCAATCTCCAAGATTGTCGTATCACGGTTGACTGCATCGCATCTAATTCGCAGTAGCCTTGTGATCAGTTCAGATCACGTCACTAGATTCCGCCAGCCGAAGCAGATATTCGCCGTAGCCATTCTTTCGCAACTCATTACCAATGGTGGCCAACTCATCGCGGCTGATCCAGCCGTTCTGAAATGCGATTTCCTCTGGCACGGCAATCCGCTGGCCCTGGCGCTTTTCGATGGCCTGAATGAAAGCGGCAGCTTCTATTAGGCTGTCGTGGGTCCCCGTGTCGAACCAAGCGAAGCCACGCCCGAGCTGCTCTACCTGGAGCTTGCCCCGCTTGAGGTAGCATCTGTTGACGTCCGTGATCTCCAATTCCCCACGGGCGCTGGGTCTTATCTCCGAAGCAATGCTAACGACATCATTGTCGTAGAAATAGAGCCCGGGAACCGCCCACTTCGATCGTGGTGCCTTGGGCTTTTCCTCGATCGAGGTCGCTCGGCGCTCCTCGTCGAAGGTGACCACGCCGTAGTGTTCTGGATCAGGAACATTGTAGGCAAAAATTGTAGCGCCCTCGTCTCTCGAGACCGATCGCAGCAGGATTTCTGCGAACCCGTGTCCGAAGAAGATATTGTCCCCGAGAACGAGCCCGCAGCGATCGCCGCCAATGAAGTCCTTGCCGAGGATGAATGCTTGTGCCAAGCCGTCAGGGCTTGGCTGGACGGTATAGCTCAGCGAAATCCCCCATTGACTGCCGTCACCGAGAAGCCTCTGAAAACTGCTTGCGTCTTCGGGCGTCGTAATAATGAGAATATCGCGAATGTGCGCCAGCATCAGCGTACTAAGCGGATAGTAGATCATGGGTTTGTCAAATATGGGGAGTAGCTGTTTGGAAATGGCGCGCGTGATGGGATAGAGACGCGTTCCAGAACCACCCGCGAGAATGATTCCCTTCATTGGCTTCCCCAAATCTGCATGGCTCAGGTCACAGTTCGTTCTCGCTCACCCAGCGGCTGACCAACCGCACCTTCCAGCATCTCAACGAGTCCAAGCTTCCAGGAGCGCATAACGATATTATGGGTCTTGGCGAGGCGGCTGCAGTCAAGCACTGAATACTGAGGCCTCGTCGCAGGCGTTGGATAGTCAGCCGTTGCGATTGCCTCTATCTCGGGTAAATGTCCCAACTTCGGTCCAGACATATCGAAAATCGCACGAGCGAAATCGCACCACGTCGTCATTCCGGCTCCAGCGCAATGAAAGGTCCCGAAGCCTTGGTCCAGCCATGTTCCCGATTGCAGCCGCTGGGCCAACGTCAGAACTACCTCGGCAAGATCGCCAGCGAAGGTAGGATTGCCAAACTGATCGCTGACCACCCTAAGCTTTTGGTGTTCACCGCCAAGCCGCAACATGGTTTTGACGAAGTTATGCCCGTGACCACCGTAAACCCATGCCGTCCGCAAGATAACGTGCTTCGGGCAACACTCACGGACCGCCTCCTCGCCCGCCAATTTGCTCCTGCCATAGGCGCCGAGGGGCGAAACGGGGTCATCTTCTGTGTAGGGCGTCCTCTTGGTGCCATCAAAAACATAGTCCGAAGAAAAATGAATGAGCGGGATGTCAGCCGCGGCGCATGCGTTGGCTAAATTGGCTGCGCCGTCCCTATTGACCGCGAAAACGGATGCGTCACCTTCGGCTCTGTCAACATTGGTATAAGCGGCAGCATTGATAACAATTGAGGGCGCCAAGCGGTTGACGGTCAGGGACACCGCATCCGGCTTAGTGATATCGAGTTCGTCTTTGCCCAGCGCATCGCACTTAAGACCTGCGATATGGACCCGGCGAGCGACTTCCCAGCCAAGCTGTCCATTGGCACCAGTGACCAAGATGCTCGGCATCACGCGGAGGCGCTCATCAGACCCAGCCGCTCCCCAGAATATCGCCCGGAACGAATGTCCTCCCACCACAGAGCATTCTCAAGATACCAGGCAACTGTCTTGCGCAGAGCCGTCTCGAAAGTCTCGCTTGGCTCCCAGCCGAGCTCCTTCTTCATCTTGCTTATATTCATAGCGTAGCGCGCGTCATGGCCTGGGCGATCGGTGACGAAGGTGATCAGCTCGCACCGGGCCGTTGTCGCGGGAACAATCTCGTCCAAAAGGTCGCAAATCTGTCGAACCACATCGATGTTTTGTAACTCCTCCCCACCACCAATATTGTACGTGTCGCCAACTCGACCTTTATTCGCAGCGATCCAAAGAGCGCGAGCATGATCGTCCACGTACAGCCAATCACGAACATTTTTTCCGGCGCCATATACGGGCAAAGGCTTTTCCTCAAGGCCGTTGAGAATCATAAGGGGAATTAGCTTCTCCGGAAACTGATAGGGCCCGTAGTTATTGGAGCAGTTGGTGATGATAACCGGGAGTCCGTACGTGTAATGCCAAGCTCGTACAAGGTGGTCCGACGAGGCCTTACTGGCGGCGTAAGGACTATTTGGCGCGTATGGCGAAGACTCGGTGAAGCGGCCGTCCGGACCCAACGAACCAAAGACCTCATCGGTCGAGATGTGGTGAAAGCGAAACCCCTCCTTGCGGCGGGACGGGAGGTTGGACCAGTAGGACCGTGCAACCTCGAGTAAGGTATAAGTGCCAACGATGTTTGTCTCGATGAAAGGAGCTGGACCGTCAATCGACCGGTCCACATGGCTCTCGGCCGCGAGATGCATTACGAGGTCAGGCTTTGCCTGATCAAACAGGTCGGCAATGATAGATCGATCACAGATGTCGGCTCTTACGAACCGGTGCCGCCGATCGGTGACAACGTTCGATAAGGAGGCGAGGTTGCCAGCGTAGGTAAGCTTATCGACATTCACCACCTCGGCATCCGTCTCGCCAATCAACATGCGCACCAGCGCAGATCCGATGAACCCAGCGCCGCCGGTAACCATCACTTTCATGATTGACTCCCCGCTCCCTCATAAAAAAAGTAGCGCGGCAGTTCGGAAAGCATCGGCTGGCATTTGTCTTTATCGGACAAAACCACCTCCGAGCTCGTCACCGGCCAATCAATCCCAAGCGCGGGATCCTCCCAGAAAAGCCCCTTATCGTGCCCAGGTGAATAGTGGCTACTGACCTTGTATATTACCTCCGTATTTGGTTCCAGTGTGGCGAAGCCGTGGGCAAAGCCCACCGGGACCAAGATCTGATTCCACGCGTCAGAGCTGATGACTGCCGACACGTGCTGCCCAAAGGTCGGTGACCCGGTCCTAAGATCAACAGCAACGTCAAAGATCGCGCCCCGCGCGACTCGGATCAGCTTGTCCTGCGCGTAAGGCGGTGTCTGAAAATGCAGGCCGCGAACTGTGCCCCTCTGCACGGATAGAGCATGATTGTCTTGGACGAATTCGATCTCAATGCCGAGAGCGCAGAGGTCGGCCTTGCTGTACGTTTCGGAGAAGAAGCCACGGGCGTCAGAATGCTTGGCCGCACCCACAAGCACCACCTCCGATATTCGCAGCGGCGAAACAGTTAAACCCACGAACTTGTTCCCTTTCTGCGTTCCTTTAGCGCTGGGGCCCTTAGATGAAAACAGGGACATAACGGTAGCCTAACCCGATAAGCACAAATCAATCTCTTCGCTGTAGCCGGAAGAGGAAGTTCTCCTCGTCCAGATATCCAGTCTCTTCGGGAGTAGGCTTGTGAATCATGAGGCAGAAGACGTTCAGCATATACCTTCTTAGGAAATGCATGGGACGACAACTCATGCACTCGCCCCGCTCGCCTCTCCACTTTGGTGGGTGGTGCCTTACCAGCTGCGGCTTCGGACGTTGTCCTGTGAAGCCCTGCAGTTATCTCTGAATTCGCGGTTCGTCCACACACCACGCTCTTGGGCAGTTGAAGAAGCCGTCCCGTCTCTTCCAGAGCAGGGGCAAAGTATCTTTTGCTTACCCTATGGCCGCTGCGAAATGTCAGCTTATGCCGGACTGATGCTTTCGACTTCGCGCGGCGAACCGACATCATCTCGAGAGTTG
>CAZUKP010000055.1:0-19668 GCA_964620915.1 uncultured Hyphomicrobium sp.
GATGATCATGCAGCCGCGCACGGGACTGGTCTCGGCCATATCGCCGTGGCGGACCGCTGCCTGATACCACTCGGGGAAGTTTTGCTCGCGTGTGACGGTCAGTGCACGCTTGCTCATTGTCTCGCCCCCTACCCCCTCTTGTGCACGCCCAAACGGGCCTGCCTTGCCGTACCCCGCAGGACGCGGAGGAAATAGCGAGAAAGAACCATTGGCGCCGTTCTTCTTGTTGTGAGACTTTGCCTCAACCTCGCGGGGCCTTACTGTCCCACGCATTGGACACCGGCCCCCGCCGGGCTCTAGCGTGGAATAAGGCAAGTGGCAATGCCGCAAGCCCCGTCCGAGCGGTGTGTCCCCATGTGTGCTGCGTGGGACCTGCGGTACCGCCAAATCGGACCCATACGAACCTTGGCCAAGGGCTCCAACACTTCGTCACCAGACCCGGCGTCGGGTTTCGAAATGCAAAAAAATATTTTTAGCCAGATGGCGTTTGAACCCGTGACAGAAGGCCGCGCATCGGTTAAACGTAGGCCGCACAAAGTTGGGTCAAAGTCGCAAAGAATAGCGGCGGAAAGCCCAAGTCTAGGGAGCTATTCGGCGGCTGGAGGCGACCCAGATGGGTGGCCGGATAAGCGGTGTCACAGAAAGCGCGTTGCACTGACTAACGCGCAGTGAGCACTTCATCAGTTACAGACCGAGTAAGTGACAAGGGCAAGGTTCTCAAGGACCTTGCTCTTTGTGTTTCTGGCTCCACGCGGCGTTGCCATTATCAGGGATATGGGACCATATCCGGCGTAATCAGCCGATATGCGATGACAACATAGACGATGGCGAAGACGATCGTCGCCACGATCGTATTGATCACAAACACGCGCAACATGCGCGGGGCCGCCGGCGCGCTCTCCGGCGTCCCGGGTACGACCTCACCTTCATCATGCTGCGTGCGCACCCCGAAGGGCAGGACGGCAAAGAGCACGATCCACCAGATAAAGACGTAAATCGCAATCGCGAGCGTAAGGTCCATGATGCTGACCGGGGCCTCAGGCTTGCTCTAACTCGACGAGCGTTCCGCAGAAGTCTTTGGGATGCAAGAAAAGCACCGGCTTGCCGTGCGCGCCGATTTTCGGTGTCCCGTCTCCCAGCACGCGTGCGCCCTGCGTCTTGAGCTGATCGCGCGCGGCCAGAATATCGTCGACCTCATAGCAGAGGTGGTGGATGCCGCCGTCAGGGTTCTTTTCCAAAAACTTGGCGATCGGCGACCCTTCTCCCAGAGGTTCGAGTAATTCAACCTTTGTGTTGGGCAGCGTTATAAAGACAACCGTCACGCCGTGCTCGGGTTGCGGCAGCGGCTCGGTAACCTCAGCGCCCAATGCATTCTTATAGAGCGCCGTCGCCGCGGCGAGATCCTTCACAGCAATAGCAACGTGATTGAGGCGTCCGATCATTCACTCCTCCCAGCAACTCCGTCCTAGCCTTTACCTTCGATCACGTTCACCAGCACCTTGCAAATGGGCTTCTTGCCCCACGCCGAGCCCACCGCGGCTCGGACCGCACGGCGCACAGCCTCCGCAACGAGATCGGGAACCTTCCGGCGCGCCGATGGTATGCTCCTCAAGGTGCCATCGACGGCGTCCAGCACGATGTCCAGCATGGCCTCGCCGTCGGCAGCAAAGGACGGCACACCGTCGAGCAGGGCCTGGGGCTCGCCCAGAACATGACCGTGCTGCGACAGGCAAAGCGTCACAACCACGATGCCGACCGTGGAGAGCTTGCGCCGTTCACGAGCGGGACCTTCAGACTCTGGCACTAGGAGCCGGCCATCTCGAAAGAGGCGCCCAACCGGTGCATCATCGATAACGCCGGGCTCGGGCGCCAGTCGCACGATTTCGCCGTTGAGGACCGGGAAAACCGACTTGACCCCCATCTCGCGCGCAAGTTCAGACTGAGCCTTGAGGTGGAGTGCCTCTCCATGCATCGGCACGACAACTTCTGGCCGCAGCCAGCGATACATCTGTCGAAGCTCATCGCGCCGCGGATGCCCCGATACGTGCACCAGCTCTTCATTGTCCGTGAGAAGGTCACAGCCAATGTGCGCCAACTTATTCTTAATCCGGCCGATAGACTTCTCGTTGCCTGGAATGGTACGCGAAGAAAAGATCACCAGGTCACCCTTTCTAAGCGAAATGTCGGGATGCTCCTCATCGGCAATGCGCGCAAGTGCAGCCCGCGACTCCCCCTGGCTTCCCGTGCACAGCAAGACGACCTCGCTGGGCTTGAGGTAGCTGAACTGGTCCTGCTCCAGGTACCTGAAGTCTTCGGGCAGATAACCGGTATCGATCGCAACATTGATTACGCGCTGAAGCGCCCGCCCGGCGACGACAAGATGACGGCCGGCTGAACGAGCGGCAGCGGCGACGGCTTTGATGCGCGCGACGTTCGACGAAAAGGTCGTTAGGACGACGCGGCCCTTGGCGCGCTTGACGATTTCAATGAGCGATTTTGAAACGTCACTTTCCGAGGGAGACGTTCCCTCGCGATAAGCATTCGTCGAGTCGCAAATGAGTGCCTGGACGCCTTCGTCTCCCAACGCACTCAGGCGATCTTGATCGATCGGCATCCCGACCATAGGCGTGGGATCAAGCTTCCAATCACCCGTATGAAACACGAGCCCTCGCGGCGTACGGATAGCAAGCGCGCTCATTTCGGGAATGGAATGGGTCATCGAGACGAGGCTAACGTCGAAGGGACCGACATCGAAGCGTGCGTCAAGCGGAACGACATTGATCGACATGTCCGCAGCGCCGCCGTATTCGGCGAGCTTGGACTTCAGCATGCCCGCCGTGAAAGGCGTGGCGTAGATCGGCGCTCTGAGGCGCGGCCACAGCTCGATGACGGCGCCAACGTGATCCTCATGCGCATGCGTAATGACGATTCCGGCCAGGGCGCCGCGGTTCTCTTCGATAAAGCGTACATCAGGCAAGATGACATCGATGCCAGGGTCGAACTCACCTTCAGGAAAAGTGATCCCAAGGTCGACCATCATCCACTGGCGCGCATCCTCTGGGCCGTAACCATAGAGGTAGACGTTCATGCCGATTTCGCCGAGGCCGCCGAGCCCTACAAACACGAGTTCCTCGGCGTCTTCGCTCCCGCCTTTCCAGGCCTTCTTCTGCCTCATGGACGGCTATCTTTCTCTTGGGCGCACCCATCATCGGCACCGCTCGTAAGCATGACGTCACCGAACGTCACGTGACGTTCGGCACCACTTTCGTCGGCGATGACGAGAGCGCCATTCTGATCGAGACCTTGGAAGTATCCCTCGACAACAGCATCCCCCGTATTGACCGCCAGCAGCTCACCGCGGGCACCTGCTCGATCGAGCCATGCTTGGCGCACCTCGGTAAATCCATCACCGTCATTCCACGTCTTAAGCCACGCATCCATGGACTGTGCCAGCAAACACACCGCCGCATTGGACGAAAGTATAAGCCCCTGCGCGGCGAGACTTGTCGCGGCTCGGCCGAGGTCCTGTGGCGAAGATGAAAGGTTCAGTCCAATGCCGACGACTGCCGTGATGTCGTCGTGCGCTCCGCCCACGCTGGTCTCCACCAAAATTCCGCCGGCCTTAGCGCGGCCGAATAAAATGTCATTTGGCCACTTCAGTCGCATACGATCTGGAGAGGTGATTGGACCTGCCGCCTGAATTGCGTCGAAGAGCGCGACGCCGGCAACGAGCGCCAGCTGCCCCGCCTTTGCGAGCGGGCAACGCACCCTAAGCAACAGGCTTGCATAGAGATTTCCCGACGGCGAGCTCCACGAACGCGCAGAGCGCCCGCGCCCCGCCGTCTGCTGATCAGCGACAACCCACAGCGGACCTTCCTCGCCTGCCAGAGCACGACGCATTGCATCAGCGTTCGTGGAGTCGACCTCTTGCAGGTGGACTAATCGATAGGGAGCGGGTAACCCCGCGATTTGCTGCGTCATCGGCTCACAATTGAGGGCAATGACTGCACCGCGGTCCAAGCGGCATTCACAAGCGGTGCAGGCAGAACAACAAATAACAACACAAATAATCCTGAAATCGTCATGACGAAGCCGGGGCCCCGTTCCACAGGCAGGAAGCTTTCCTCAGCGTCGTCCACAAACATGATCTTCACGAGCCGCAAATAATAGAAGGCGCCGACAACGCTTGCCAGCACGCCAATGACGGCCAACGCATAAAGCTCTGATTTGATTGCTGCCTCAAAGACATAAAGCTTGGCGAAAAAGCCCGCCAATGGTGGGATGCCGGCCATCGAGAACATCAGCATCGCCAAAACGAAGGCCATCGCGAGATTGGTTTTAGCCAGTCCTGACAGGGCGCTGATGTCCTCTACCATGCCATCCTTCGTGCGCATGGACAGGATGCACGCAAAGCTGCCAAGCGTCATGAACAGGTAGATCGCCAGGTAGAGGAGAACCGCCTGTGTTCCCTCTGCGCTGAAGGCGGCCAGCCCGATAAGCGCATAGCCGACGTGGCCAATTGACGAGTAGGCCATCAGGCGTTTGATGTTCGTTTGGCCGATCGCACCAAACGCACCAAGCAACATCGACGTGATGCTCAGGAAGACGATGATCTGCTGCCATTGTGGTTCCGTTCCGGGAAATGCCGTCAACAGAACGCGAACCAAGAGGGCCATCGCCGCCAGTTTCGGTGCTGCCGCAAAGAATGCCGTCACCGGCGTAGGCGCACCCTCGTAGACATCGGGCGTCCACATGTGAAACGGCACCGCTGAAATCTTGAACGCGAGCCCCACAAGCAAGAAGACGAGACCAACGGTCAACCCGATGTTTTCGGCCGCACCTTGCCCTTGTGCCACGTCTGCAATGACGGAAAAATGCGTGGAGCCGGTGAAGCCGTAGATCAACGACGCCCCGTAAAGCAGCATCCCGGAAGACAGGGCGCCCAGCACACAATACTTGAGGCCCGCTTCGCTTGAGCGGACATTGTCGCGCTGGATTGCGGCCAACACGTAAAGCGCGAGACTCTGAAGCTCGAGCCCCAAATAGAGCGAGATCAGATCGCCGGCCGAAATCATCAGCATCATACCGACGGTCGCCAACAGCACGAGCACCACGTACTCGAATGTCAAAAGCTTGGCGCGCTCAAGCACACCAAACGACATGATGAGTACGAGCGCGCCACCCGCAAGCACGAGCATTTTCATGAAGCGGCCGAAATCGTCAGCAACGAACGCGCCACCAAATAGACTTTCGGACTGGCCGCCACCACGCGCGACCAGCAAAGCGGCAACGGCCAGAATGCCAATCGCAAGCCAGTTGGAGACCCAATCGTTTCCTAACGCATCTCGGCGAAAGGCGCCGAGCATCAACAGCACCATGGCTGCAAGCGCAAGGAAGACCTCAGGATAGGCCGGCGCGTAATTGAGCAGCTCCTCCATAACCTCCGGACTCCTGACCTAAGGTTTAGCGGGCTCTGGTGCCGGCCGGACCGAGGTCTCGTATTCGGCAACAAGCTTCTTCACGGATGTGGCCGTGATATCGAGAATGGGTGCGGGATAGACACCAAAGAACAGCGTAAGCAGAACGAGCGGCACCATGATCGCGATTTCGCGCCAACTCAGATCCTGCAAAGATTTGAGGTTGGGCTTGGTGAGCAGGCCAAAGATGATGCGGCGATAAACGTAGAGCGCATAGACCGCCGAGAAAATCAGCCCCGACGCTGCAAAAAAAGCCAGCCACGTGCTGACCTTGAAAGCGGCAAGCAGCGTCAAGAACTCACCGACGAACCCACTGGTGCCCGGCAATCCAACGTTGGCAAGGGTGAAGACCATGAAGAAGGCGGCGTATAAAGGCATACGCTCAACCAGGCCGCCAAATACCGATATCTCGTGCGTGTGCATGCGGTCATAAAGAACACCGACGCAGAGGAAGAGACCGGCAGAAACGAGCCCGTGCGACACCATCTGGAAGATCGCGCCCTCCAGTCCCTGCACCGAGAATGTGAAAATACCCATCGTCACGTAGCCCATGTGGGCAACGGAGGAGTAGGCGATCAGCTTTTTGAGGTCGGTCTGTGCGAAAGCAACGAGCGACGTGTAAATGATCGCGACGACTGAAAGCACAAAGATAAATGGGGCAAGCTCCTGGCTTGCAACGGGGAACATCGGCACGGAAAACCGCACGAAGCCATAGCCGCCCATCTTCAACAGGATGGCGGCCAGGATCACCGAGCCCGCCGTTGGCGCCTCAACGTGCGCATCGGGCAGCCACGTGTGCACCGGCCACATCGGCAGCTTCACCGCAAAGGATGCAAAGAAGGCAAACCAGAGCCACCACTGCATGTCCGCGGGGAAGTCGTACGTCATCAAAGTCGGAATATCTGTTGTGCCGGCCGTCCAGTACATCGCGATAATCGCGAGCAACATCAGCACCGAGCCGAGCAGCGTATAAAGGAAGAACTTGAAGCTCGCGTAGACTCGGTTTGGGCCGCCCCAAACACCGATGATCAGGAACATCGGAATGAGGCCGCCTTCGAAAAAGAGGTAAAACAGCACCAGATCCAGTGAGCAGAAGACGCCGATCATCAGCGTCTCAAGCACGAGAAACGCGATCATATATTCCTTGACGCGATCCTGGATGACGACCCAGCTAGAGAGGATGCAGATCGGCAACAGGAACGTGGTGAGGATCACGAACAGCATCGAGATGCCGTCGACACCCAACTTGTACTTAAACAGGCCGAGCCATTTGCGCTCCTCGACGAATTGGAAGCCGGAATTCGTCGGGTCGAAGTGAAACCAGATCAGAAGCGAAACGAAGAAAGTGATGGTGGTCGCCCACAGCGCGGTCCACCGCGCATTCCTTTTCGCCTCTTGATTGAGACACGCGACGATGACTGCGCCTGCCAGGGGCAGGAACATCACGATCGATAGGATGGGCGTGGAGTGGATGTCCATCTAGCGCACCCCACCCGCGAACATGAAGTAAGTGATGAGGAGCGCGACGCCGATCAGCATGGCGAATGCATAGTGGTAGACGTAGCCCGACTGCAGACGCACAACCCGGCCCGTCATCCAGATAACGCCTCGCGCGGTTCCATCGATCGTGCCGTTGATGATCGCAATGTCCCCGATCTTCCAGAGCATCCTGGAAATCCAGAACGTGGGCCGCACGAACAGCCAGTCATAAAGCTCGTCGATGTACCACTTGTTGTAGAGGAACAGATAGATCGGGCGCGTGAGACGCACCGTCAGCGCTGGCAATCCGGGTGCAATCACATAGTAGAGGAACGGTAGGAACGTCCCCAGCGCCATCGCCGTGAATGTCGACCAGTGCACCCACTCGGGGACCTGTTCGCCCGGCGGCTGATGGATCAAATGATAAAGCTCGACCTCGGTCGTCTGGATGACGGCGTTGTTCCAGAACGAGTTTGCGCCCTCTCCAATGAAGGCATAGGCCCCAATGGCACCGGCAAAACACGCACCAAAGCCCAGGCACAGGAGCGGAATCGTCATCGACACCGGGCTCTCGTGAAGCTCGCGATATTCCTTCGGCGGAACCCGCGTCTCGCCGTGGAACGTCATCAGGACCAGTCGCCACGAATAGACGGCCGTGAGCATTGCGCCGGCAAGCAAGAGCCAAAATGCGTACTGTCCCGGCGTGTCCTTCGCGTAGGACGCCAGAATAATCGCATCTTTGGAGTAGAAGCCCGCAAATCCACCGATGTGCGGGATGCCGACGGCCGAGAGCGCAAGTGCACCGGCAATCATCATCATCCAGGTGATCGGCATCTTACTGGCCAAACCACCCATCTTGCGCATGTCCTGCTCCTCGTGCATCGCGTGCTTCACCGAGCCGGCACACAAGAAGAGAAGAGACTTGAAGAAGGCGTGGCAGAAGAGGTGGAAAATGCCCATCGAGTATGCGCCGATCCCGCAGGCGGCAAACATGTAGCCGAGCTGCGAGCACGTCGAGTAAGCGATCACCCGCTTGATGTCGAATTGCACGAACGCAATCGTTGCTGCAAAGAATGCGGTAAAGGCGCCCACCAGCGTGACGACCTGAAGCGCGATAGGCGCCTGGTCAAACAGCGGCGACAATCGCGCGACCATGAAGACGCCGGCCGTCACCATCGTTGCGGCATGGATCAGCGCCGAGACGGGCGTCGGGCCCTCCATCGCATCGGGCAACCAGGTGTGCAGTAGGAATTGGGCTGACTTGCCCATCGCACCCATGAAGAGCAACAGGCTTAGCGTCGTCATGATGTCGACGTCATAACCGAGAAACGAGAACGTCTGGCCCGCCATAGCCGGGGCAGCTTCGAACAGCGCCTCAAAATTGATCGTGCGGAAGACCGCAAAGAGCCCAAATATGCCCAGCGCAAAACCGAAGTCGCCGACGCGGTTGACTAAAAAAGCCTTGATGGCTGCGTCATTGGCCGACTTCTTCTTGTACCAAAAACCGATCAGGAGATACGAGAAGAGACCCACGCCCTCCCAGCCGAAGAAGAGCTGCACCAGGTTGTCGGACGTCACCAGCATCAGCATGGCGAAGGTGAAACCCGACAAGTATGAGAAAAATCTCGGCCGCGATTCGTCGTCGCTCATATAGCCGATCGAATAAATGTGCACGAGCGAGGAGACCGTTGTAACGACGACGAACATCACCGCCGTCAGCGTGTCGATCTTTAGCGCCCACGCGACATCCAGCTCACCGCTGGTAATCCAAGCGTCGATTGCGACGCGCGCCGTCTGGTGCTCAATCCCGACGTGCCAAAACACTATCCAAGACAGGATGGCCGAACAGACGAGCAGGCTGGAGGTGACTACCTCGCAGGCACGAGCTCCGATCGCACGACCGAACAGCCCAGCGATGAGGGCGCCGATCCCTGGCAGGAAAACGATGGCCGCGTATATCATACGGCGTCCTCAGCCCTTCATCATGTTGACGTCTTCGACGGCAATTGAGCCGCGGTTTCGGAAGTAGACGACGATGATCGCAAGACCGATCGCGGCCTCCGCGGCAGCGACCGTCAGATTGAACAGTGCGAAGACCTGGCCGACCAGGTCGTTGAGGTAGTAGGAGAACGCCACAAAATTGATGTTGACCGCCATAAGCATCAGCTCGACCGACATCAGGATGATGATCACGTTCTTGCGGTTGAGGAATATGCCGAACATGCCGACTGTGAACAGGCAGGCCGCAACCGTCAGATAGTGGCCGATCCCTATGGTCATTGCGCCCGCCCCCACTCTCAGCTCTGGCCATCGGTCGAAGGTATGATTGCCCCGCCCGACGGCACCTTGACCACCTCGACACCCGTCTTTGGCCCGCGCGCCACCTGGGCGGCAATCGACTGTCGCCTGACGCCAACCTTATGATGCAGCGTCAAGACGATGGCCCCGATCATCGCAACCAACAAAATGAGCCCCGCTATTTCGAAGAAGAAGACGTAGTCCGTGTAGAGTATCAGGCCCAGCGCCTGTGTGTTTGAGACACCGGCGTCCGCTCCTGGCATGGCTGCGGCAGGTTGGCCACCAGCACCCAATCCAAACCCGCGGACGACAAACAGCAAAATGAGTTCGACGAGAACAATGCCGCCGACGATCAACCCTATCGGCGCGTTCTTGATGAAGCCCGCCCGCAGCTCGGCAAAGTCGACATCGAGCATCATCACGACGAACAAGAACAGCACCGCGACCGCACCCACATAGACAATGATCAAGATCATCGCCAGGAATTCCGCGCCCAACAGGACAAACAATCCGGCCGCGTTGAAGAACGTCAGAATGAGGAACAGGACGGCATGCACCGGATTCTTCGCCACGATCACCAAGACCGCGGCCCCCACCGAGAGCACTGAAAAGAGATAGAAAAAGCCCGCCGTCAGAGCCATCGATCTAAAACCCAACGCCCTCTGTTCCCGCCCGCGCCGCGCTCTTTAGCGCAGCTAGCAACAGGCTCTGCAAATCACTTCGCCGGTAGGGGCAATACCTCATGCGCCCAGACAATCCAAGACAATCAGACACTGCGCGCACAGGCAGTCTGCCCCGAGCAATGCACCCCGGTCTAACGGTAAGGCGCATCAAGGGCGATATTCTTCGCGATCTCGCGCTCCCAGCGGTCACCGTTGTCGAGTAGCCGCTCTTTGTTGAAGTAAAGCTCCTCACGCGTTTCAGTCGCAAACTCGAAATTCGGTCCCTCAACGATCGCATCGACCGGGCAAGCCTCCTGGCAAAGCCCGCAATAGATGCACTTGACCATGTCGATGTCGTAGCGCGTCGTGCGCCGTGTGCCATCGTTGCGGCGCGGTCCGGCCTCGATCGTGATCGCCTGCGCGGGGCAGATGGCCTCACATAGTTTGCAGGCAATGCAGCGCTCCTCACCGTTGGGGTAGCGCCGCAGGGCATGCTCTCCTCTAAAACGCGGGGAGAGCGGACCCTTTTCGAACGGATAGTTGAGCGTCTTCTTCTTGGAGAAGAAGTAGCGCATGGTGAGTGCGAACGCGGAAAGAAACTCCCACAAAAACACCGACCGTACGGATTGCGCGACGCTCATGGACGAACTTCTCCGTGCTTTCTAAACTTCGCACCTCTAGACAGGCGCATTGGCTGCTTGTCCGTCATTGCAGGCTCACAGCACCTTGGGCCCATATTGTAACACGCCAGCCACGATAATGACGGCAGCTAGCGAGATCGGCAGAAACACTTTCCACCCGAGCCGCATCAGCTGGTCATAGCGATAACGCGGCACCATCGCTTTGGCCATCGCGAAAAGGAAAAACACGAAGATGCACTTGCCGGCGAACCAAAAGATGCCAGGCACCCACGTGAACGGCACGGTATCCACCGGCGGGAGCCATCCCCCCAGGAAGAGGATCGTCGTCAACGCACACATTGTGACGATCGCTACATATTCGCCGAGCATGAACAGCAGGTAGGGCGTCGACGAATACTCAACCATGAAGCCCGCGACCAGCTCCGATTCCGCCTCCACCAAGTCGAAAGGTGGCCTATTCGTTTCAGCCAGCGCGGAGACGAAGAAGATCACGAACATCGGAAGCAGCACCAGCCAATACCAATCCAGGAAGGTATTAGGCAGGCCGGCGGACGTGCCGATGCCGGTTTTCTGCGCGTTGACGATGTCAGTCAGATTGAGTGACCCCACGCACAAGAGCACGGTAATGATCACGAAACCGATTGAAACCTCATACGACACCATCTGCGCGGCCGAGCGCAGCGAGCCCATGAACGGATACTTAGAGTTCGATGCCCAGCCGCCCATGACAATTCCGTAGACGGCGAGCGAAGACAGTGCCAGCAAATAGAGCACGCCGACGTTGAGATCGGACATCACCCAGCGGCCCCACTCATTCTCATTGACGGGGATCACCGCCCAGGCGGCAAGCGCAAACGTAGCTGTCGCCACCGGCGCTAGAAGGAAGACGCCCTTGTCGGCACCTGCTGGAATGATCGGCTCCTTGAAAGCAAACTTCAATAGATCCGCAAACGACTGAAGCAACCCAAAGGCGCCCACGACATTGGGCCCGCGCCGCATCTGCACGGCGGCCCAAACCTTGCGGTCCATCAGCAGCAGGAAGGCGATGATGACCAACAGCACAACGAGCATGAACAAGCTCAAGCCCACCGTGGTGGCGAGCCAGATGCCGTACTCCAGCCAAGTATCGTACGTGCTTTCGCTCATGTGTGCGCCGCCGCTTTCCTCACTCAGCCGCCGTCAGGCGACCCCCCTCCCTCATGCTCTTCTTGAGTGCACTCATCTCCGCCATGACGGCAGAGGCGCGCGCAATTGCATTGGTTAAATAGAAGTCGCTGATCGGCGAGATGAAGGCCTCCTCGCTCGTCGACGTTTTTGCCTTTGCGAGCGCCTCAACGCCCTTGGTTCCCTCTGGCGTCACAAGATCGAGCCGAGCAAGCTGCGGGGCCACTTTATACATCGCAGCGCGCAGGGCCGTGAGGTTGTCATAGTCAAGGGTCTGACCGACGCGGGCTGACAGCGCGCGAATGATCGCCCAGTCCTCTTTCGCCTCGCCGGGCGGGAAGGCGGCGCGCAAAGTAACCTGCGCACGCCCTTCAATATTGACGTAGGTGGCACTCTTTTCGGTGTAAGCCGCGCCGGGAAAGATGACGTCGGCCCGTTGTGCGCCGGCGTCGCCGTGGCTTCCCTGATAGATGACAAATGTGGAGCCGAGTGATTCGGTACCAATCTCATCAGCGCCTAAGAGATACAGCACATCAAGCTTTCCTTTGGCCGCCGCCGCGAGCTGGTCGGGCGCATCGAGACCGCCCTTTCCGGGAACCAAGCCCAGATCAAGACCGCCAACGCGGGATGCCGCCGTATGCAGCACGTTGAAGGCGCTCCAGCCTGGCTCCTTGCCGTCCATCGCGGCTTGCGCAATTCGCGCTGCCAACCCCAGAACGCCCTGCCCGTCAGCGCGCGCGCAGGCCCCCGAGCCGACGATCACCATCGGCCTTTGTGCAGATTTCAGAATGTTTGCGAACGAGTGGCTTCCCTCTGCCACTTCGCTGAGTGTCTGGGGGCCAGCCCCCAGGTACTCGTACGGGTAAGTCAACGAGCGCTGCTCGCCGATGAGACCAACCTTCAGACCACCTTGCCTGTAGCGCTTGAGAATGCGCGCATTGAGCACTGCAGCCTCGTAGCGCGGGTTCGTTCCGACCAATAAAATGACATCGGCCTCGTCGATTCCCGCAATCGTCGTATTGAAAAGATAGCTGTCCCGTCCGTACGCTGGCGTGAGCTTCGCGCCATCCTGCCGGCAGTCGATGCTCTTGATGCCGAGTTGTGTCAGCAGATCGTTGAGCGCAAACATTTCCTCTGCGCCCGCAAGATCGCCGACGATAGCCCCGACGCGTCCGACATCGGCTTCCTTCAGCTTTTCAGCTACGACATCGAGCGCTTCATCCCAAGTTGCAGGCCTTAGCCTTTCACCGTCGCGAACATAGGGATGATCCAAACGCTGAGTCCTGAGACCATCGGCCACGAAGCGGGTCTTGTCGGAGATCCATTCCTCGTTCACCGCGTCGTTCTCGCGCGGCAGGATGCGCATAACCTCGCGCCCCCTGGTATCAACGCGAATGGCCGAACCAACAGCATCCATGACATCGATCGATTGGGTCTTCTCAAGTTCCCAAGGGCGCGCAATGAACGCCCACGGCCGAGGCGTCAGCGCGCCAACGGGACACAAGTCGTTCACGTTGGCAGACATCTCCGTGGCGATGCCGTGCTCGAGATAAGTGGTGATTTCTATATCCTCACCACGCCCCGTCGCACCGAGCTCCTCGACGCCGGCCACTTCCGTCATGAATCGCACGCAGCGTGTGCAATGGATGCACCGGGTCATGTGCGTCTTGATGAGCGGTCCGATGTATTTTTCTTCAACCGCGCGCTTGTTCTCGTCGAAGCGCGATGTACCATATCCGTAGACCATAGCCTGGTCTTGCAGATCGCACTCCCCACCTTGATCGCAGATGGGGCAGTCAAGCGGATGATTGATGAGAAGAAATTCCATCACGCCTTCACGCGCTTTCTGCACGAGCGGCGTGTTCGTAAACACCGCCTTGGGCGAGCCGTCCTTGTTCGGCGGTAGATCGTTGACACCCATCGCGCACGAGGCGATCGGCTTGGCAACACCACCAACCTCAACGAGGCACATGCGGCAGTTGCCGGCAATCGACAAGCGATCGTGATAGCAAAAGCGCGGGATCTCAGCGCCGGCTTGCTCGCACGCCTGCATCAGCGTGGTGCCGTCGTCCACCTCGATCAGCGTGCCATCTATGATGATTTGCTTGGGCATCTCACCTTTCCGATCGAGCCTCTAGCGTGTTGCCACCGCCAAGACGGTCAATCCCCCCAGTAGCGCAATGAGTGACAGCCAGCCTTTCGCGCGCGGCGAGATCGTGCCGTCCCAGTAGTACCGGGCGCACCACAGACCCACGCCGTAGCCGACGATGAGCCCCAATATTGCGCCGAAGCATCCCCAGAACAGCCAACCCAGAACGCCGCAGATGACCGCGCCGATCAGCGCTGGCGGCGAAAACAGTGCGATTATCAACGCCAGCAGATCCACAGCTTGGTCCTTTGTAGCTCGGCATTCATTCCGCCGCTTCTTTGAGCGCTGTCTGATACGCGTCGATACGCTCTTCGATCATAGGACGGAAGGCCCGGATGAGACCTTGAACGGGCCATGCCGCAGCATCGCCCAGCGCACAGATGGTATGGCCCTCGATCTGCTTCGTCACGTCGAAAAGCAAATCAATTTCCCGCTTTTCTGCTTCACCGCGCACCATGCGCTCAAGCACGCGCCACATCCAACCTGTGCCCTCGCGGCACGGCGTGCACTGGCCGCAGGATTCATGCTTGTAGAAATGCGCGATACGCGCGATGGCCTTTATCGGATCGGTCGACTTGTCCATCACGATCATCGCGCCCGTGCCAAGACCTGACTTCAATGCCGCAAGCGCATCGAAATCGAGCGTCAGATCTTTGCATTGCTCGGCCGGGATCAATGGCATCGAAGAACCGCCGGGGATCAAGGCAAGCAGGTTATCCCAACCCCCTCGCACGCCACCGCAATGTGTGTCGACAAGCTCTTTGAAGGAGATGCCCATTTCCTCTTCGACAACGCAGGGCTGTTCGACGTGGCCGGATATCTGGAAGAGCTTGGTCCCAGTGTTCTTCGGCAGCCCAAGCGAGGCAAACCACGCACCACCCCGGCGCAGAATGTCGGGAACAGAGGCAATCGTTTCGACGTTATTGACCGTGGTCGGTGCGCCATAAAGGCCAACATTGGCTGGAAACGGCGGCTTCAGGCGCGGCATGCCCTTCTTGCCTTCGATGCTTTCCAGCAGTGCGGTCTCCTCGCCGCAAATGTATGCCCCGGCACCGTGATGAACGATCACGTCGAAGTCCCAGCCGTGCACGTTGTCTTTGCCGATCAATTTGGCTTCGTAGGCTTGATCGACGGCCGCTTGTAGATGCTCGCGCTCGCGCATGAATTCGCCGCGGATGTAGATGTACGCGGCGTGCGCACGCATTGCAAAAGAAGCAAGAAGCGACCCTTCGATCAGCAGGTGCGGGTCATGGCGCATGATTTCCCGGTCCTTACAGGAGCCGGGTTCACTCTCATCGGCATTGACACACAAGTAAGATGGGCGGGAGTCGTTCTTCGGCATGAACGACCATTTGAGGCCCGTAGGAAAGCCGGCACCACCGCGCCCTCTGAGACCGGAGGTCTTGACCTCGTTGATAATCCAATCGTGGCCCTTCTCAATGAGAGCCTTCGTACCGTCCCACGCACCGCGGGCGCGCGCGCCTTCAAGTCCCCAATCCTCATAGCCGTAGAGGTTCTGGAAGATGCGGTCCTTGTCCTCAAGCATCGCCGCCGGCCTCTTCGTTGCTAGACCTTCGCCGCATCATTCTTAGCCCTTGCCTTGAGGGTGGTCGGACCACCCACAGGAGCCGACGCCTGGCGCCCGATCTGCGAACCCGGCTTGGGCGGCTTGCCTTTGGCGAACCCGTCCAAAACCTTGATGAAAAGATCGGTGTCGAGATCCTCATAGGTATCCCTGCCGATCATGATCGCAGGGGCGTTGGCACAACAGCCAATGCACTCAACGGGCTCCCAAGAAAAACGGCCATCCCCGGAACGTTGGAACGGCTCTTCGGCGATGCGGCTCTTGCAGATGTCGATCAGTTCGTCTGAGCCCCGCAACATGCATGGCGTCGTCCAGCAGACCTGCACATGCGCGACCTCGCCCACGGGCGCAAGCTGGAACATTGTATAGAAGGTTGCGATCTCGAGGACGCGGATATGTGCCATGCCGAGCATATCAGAGACCGCGCGAATTGCCGGCTCCGTGCACCAGCCCTCCTGCTCTTGGGCGCGCCACAACAGCGAGATGACGGCAGAGGCTTCTTTGCCCGGCGGATACTTCGCAATTGTCTCCTTTGCCCACGCCAGGTTTTCTGGCGTGAAGGCAAAGCTCAAGGGCTGCTCGTGATAAAGGCGGCGGACAGCCAAGGCTGGCTCCTCTCGGAAGCACGGGCAGGAGACGCGGCAGGGCACCACGAATTGCCCACTTCCCCATCAATCTCTCCGATTTTGACGGGGTGCACAATCTTTCGTTCCACTACGTCTAACCGGGGGTCGAATGCAAGGACTTGACGCGCGCGAGTTGACCCATGTGCAGGAACTCGCAGCGTTCTTGTCGCGGAAGTGTTGCATTCAAATCCCAAACGTTCTCGTTGACTATCCCACCTGAGGCCAGCTGCGCAATTGCTGGGCAGCCGCGGGCCGCCATGCCACACGGCTAAGCATCTACATTGTCATCCCCGACATAACGCATTGACATACCGACATGTCCCATTGGTACGCGCCTTGCGTGCAACGCGACCAACAATCGCTGACGGGGATAAGAAAAATGTTTGGATGGCTCAAATAGTGAACCCCTTCCACCACCGCAACGCCGGATCCAGCCCCGAACTGGATCGCTTGCGAGCTAGCGGTCGATCTCGCCAAAGACGACGTCGAGTGAACCAAGGATGGCCGAGACGTCGGCTAGCATGTGCTTGCGTGACATGAAGTCCATGGCCTGCAGATGCGGATAGCTGGGGGCGCGGATCTTGCAGCGATAGGGCCGATTCGACCCATCCGACACCAAGTACACGCCGAACTCGCCCTTGGGCGCTTCAACTGCGGTGTAAACCTCGCCCTTGGGCACGCGGAAGCCTTCGGTGTAAAGCTTAAAGTGGTGGATCAGCGCTTCCATCGAGCGCTTCATGTCATCACGCCTCGGCGGCACAACCTTGCGGTCATCAGCGGCATACGGCCCCTGCCCCTCGGGCGAGCGTAACTTCTCACAGCACTGCTCCATGAGATGCACCGCCTGTCGCATCTCCTCCATCCGCACGAGGTAGCGGTCGTAGCAATCGCCGTTCTTTCCGATCGGAATATCGAAGTCGAGCTCCGGGTAGCACTCGTAAGGCTGTGCCTTGCGCAGATCCCAAGCCGCACCGGAGCCGCGCACCATCACGCCTGAGAAACCCCAGTCGAAGCATTCATCAAGACTGACGACGCCGATATCGACATTGCGCTGCTTGAAGATGCGGTTTTCCGTCAGCAGGCCTTCGATGTCGTCTAAGACCTTCGGGTGCGTCTCGCAGAACGCGGCGATGTCGTCGATCAGTTCCGGCGGCAAATCCTGGTGCACACCCCCAACGCGGAAATACTTGGCGTGAAGCCGGCTCCCTGAGGCGCGCTCATAGAAGACCATGAGCTTTTCGCGTTCCTCAAAGCCCCAGACGGGCGGGGTGAGCGCACCGACGTCCATGGCCTGCGTCGTCACATTCAGCATGTGCGAGAGGATCCTGCCGATTTCGCTGTAGAGCACGCGAATGAGTTGCGCTCGCTTGGGGACTTCCAGCCCTAAGAGCTTCTCGGCCGCCAGGCAGAAGGCGTGCTCCTGATTCATCGGCGCGACGTAGTCGAGCCGATCGAAGTAACCGATCGCCTGGGTGTAGGTCTTGTGCTCGATCAGCTTCTCGGTGCCGCGATGAAGCAACCCGATATGGGGGTCGACGCGCTCGACGACTTCGCCGTCAAGCTCAAGCACGAGGCGCAACACGCCGTGGGCGGCGGGATGCTGCGGTCCGAAGTTGATGTTGAAAGGGCGGATCTCGGTCTCAGCCATCAGCTTTGTCCCTCCAGCCGCGCGATGGGCTCGACATTTGCGATCTTCGCCTTTTGGTTCACCCGCGATATGAACCGGTCCCACGGCACGATCATGCGCTCATGACGGCCTTCGCCGATGACCTCGACGCCATCATGGGCCTTCACGTCGAACCAAGCCCGGCGACCTTCCGACTTCGTACATGTTGCATCGACAGTTACGGTCTGTCCCGGCAAGGTCGCCGCGGTGTGCGAGACATCAATGTGAATGCCGAGACTTCCCTCACCGGGATCGAGGTGAGGCTCAAGCACCTTCAAGCATGTCCATTCCATAAGCCCAACCATGAACCCCGTCGCAAATACTGGCGGCATTGCACGAAACTCCGGGGCCTCGGGGTAGAGGTAGGGCACCGTTTTCTCCTCAGGCACACGGAAGGAAAACCTTGCGCTTGCGCCAGGCTGCAGCGTGTCCTTCATGGCGTCACGCCCTGCCGCACCGTTACCTCGTCCCCCTCAGCCATTGCTGCCGTCCTGCGAGGCGCCGAATGCGGCAAACACTTCCGCGCCAGTCATCTTCTTCGTGTTGTTGGCAAACGCATAGTGGGCCGGTTTCTCGTCGATGAAGATTTCCTGCACGAACTTGAAGTCTTGGGTGTCGTCGAAGGCTTCCGTCGAGACGATGTAGTAGTCCTTCCCGCGCAGCTTATAGAACAGTGGTGTGCCACACTTCTTGCAGAACCCGCGCTCGCCCCATTCCGAAGACTGGTACAGGCCGACATCATCGTCGCGCTCGAACTTTAGCGTTGCATCGCATTCGATCGCCATAAACGGCCCGGCAGTCCACCTTCGGCACATACTGCAGTGACAAACGCCATAGGTGTGCTCAGCAGGTGCTGCGGTGAACCGCACTGCCCCGCAAAGGCAGCCGCCCGATAGCCTCGGTGCGTCACTCATTTGCCGTCCCCTGTGCTGGCCTTCTCATCGCCCGGCAGCACATATGTCGTGCCCTCCCAAGGCGACTCGAAATCGAAGGACCGGAACTCCTGGGTCAGCTCGACCGGCTCATAGACAACGCGCTTTTGCTGGTCGTCGTAACGCACCTCGACGTAGCCGGTGAGGGGAAAGTCTTTGCGCAGGGGATGACCGATGAAACCGTAATCGGTCAGCAAACGGCGCAGGTCCGGATGGCCCGTAAACAGGATACCGTACATATCGTAGGCTTCGCGTTCGAACCAATTGGCAGCCGAAAAGACACCGACCGCGCTCGGCACCGGAGTCTCCTCGTCGGTCTCAAGTTTGATGCGGATACGCAGGTTCTTTCGGGGCGACAGCAGATGGTAGACGACGTCGAAACGATTGGCGCGCGCGGGCCAGTCCACACCGCAAATGTCGATCAAGACCTCGAAGCGGCATGCCTCATCGTCGCGCAAAAACTCCAAGACCTCGAGGATGCGGTCGCGCTCACTCGACACCGTCAGCTCGCCATACGCGATGACGGGGTCATGAACGGCCCCAGACAGCTTACCTTCGAGAAGTTCGCTCAGGTCTTTGAGTGCGTCGTCCATCATTGCTTCCGGTTGCTCGCGCCGGGGCCGGTTTGAGTTTGCCTCTAGCGCTCTATCGTTCCCGTGCGTCTGATCTTGCGCTGGAGAAGCAAAACGCCATACACAAGCGCCTCGGCGGTCGGCGGGCAACCCGGCACATAGATATCGACAGGCACGATACGGTCGCAGCCCCGCACGACCGCATAAGAGTAGTGATAGTAGCCGCCGCCGTTCGCACAGCTACCCATCGAAATGACATAGCGCGGCTCGGGCATCTGGTCGTAAACCTTGCGCAGAGCGGGCGCCATTTTGTTGGTCAGCGTTCCCGCGACGATCATGACGTCCGACTGACGGGGCGAACCGCGCGGCGCAAAGCCAAACCGTTCCAGATCATAGCGCGGAATCGAGGCCTGCATC
>CAZUKP010000056.1:0-19285 GCA_964620915.1 uncultured Hyphomicrobium sp.
GTAAGTGCTTGCTCGTTTCCTCGACTGCCGCTTTGGCAGCCTGCTCCCACGACTCGTTACTGACACCAATCAACTCGATCACTTTATATATGCTGTCCGGCATGAAAGCCTCCGTCGGTCTGTGTGCTTGGACTGCCCACCAAACGGTGCGAGTTGCAGATTAGTCACCAAAGGAGCGCCGTGACTAGCCTTTGATGTCCGCCAAGGATCACAAGCGGACATCTGTGACCCGACTTAAAATTCCGGTTCTGACCCGAATCAAAGTTGAGAACGCCCGCTCGAGCATTCTTGCGGAGGACGGCCGCCGACGTGCGACAGGCCGTCACCCGTGACATACACGCCATCCGCTGCTGGCATCATTGACGCGAATACTGGATGACTTAGATCGTTCATTGCAGCGGAGAATGCGCCACTTGTTTAGAGTTTGTTTAGAGTTTGTCACGGACACGGATGACACCATCATGATCAAAGGTTTTGAGGACATGCAGAAGCTCGGGCAATCCAACGTGGACAGCGCCATGCGCTTGTTCGACGAATGGAATAGGAATTGGCAGGCAATTGCCGCGGAGATTGGCGATTACACCAAGCGGTCGTTCGAAGAGGGTAGCGCAACCTTTGAGAAGCTCTTGGGATCGAAATCGATCGGACAGGCCATGGAGATCCAGACGAGCTATGCCAAACGTGCATATAACGATTATATGCAGCGGGCCACCAAGATCGGCGGCATCTACGCGGATATGACTAAGAAAGCTTACGAGCCCGTTGCGACCAAATAACCGTAAGTCGGGCTCTGCGCCACATTGGTCACCTGACCATAAGTATAGTTGATCTCTGAACGGCTTTTGTGGTCAGCTGCACTATCTACTCTCCGCCTCCCTCGCGGAGCGCCCATCCCCCCAGGGCATGCCCTCCCCCGGGCACGGTAGTTATCGAAAGACGCCGGTCTCAATAGAGACCGGCGTCTTTGTTCGCGTTGTCATCGCTCAGAGGTCAATTTGGAGTTGAGACGGCCTGGGATGTATCGGGCTTGGGCACTGCCGTCATTGTTGCCATCCGAGCACTTGTCACGCTTTTCATCAGAAGACCCATTCAACAGGCAGTGGGGTTGATGTTAGATTTTGCAGGTGATGGTTCTTCTGGCCATGATGGACCACGCACCCCTGGCCCGAATGGTCTCGACCACCGTTCGGGGCTTTCTGTTGCCCAGTCGGCAGAGGGCTGGCCCCGTCCACGGTCCGAGACCAACCCAAAGCGCTCAGGTCAGTGGCTGATCCGACCATGCGCCGGCGGTATACCAACACAAGGCATCGTTGAGATTCAACCCGTTTTGCCGACTTGGGAAACTGAACGCTGTCTTAGGATAGCGTCGACGATGAGCACGTGGCGTTAGGCAGGCCGACGCAGCGCGACGGGCACTATGGGCCAGAAGTGGCCAATTGCACACTCGTTGCCGTTGCCAAGCATGGGAGGCGTCGAGATTTTGATGCCGAGCTGTTGCATTGCAACACTATTCCCCGATCCGTGATTCCAGTACCTCTCATGGCCTTGGTGCAAGCGTGTTCGGGGAGATTGCACATGGGCCCACCAATACCTACCCAGGCCGAACTTTCGCGCTTTGCTTCGAGTGTAAGGGCGCAGCGCAAAGCAACCGCTCAAAAGTTGCTGACCGAGCGCGCGGTTACGCGTGAGGAGTTGGTCAAACTCGGACTGATGTCAGTGAACGACGGACACTAGCGCGAGCACATCGTTCGCATTTCCAGGCATCGGAATCCCAAAACTCGTTCGAATCTATTTGAGCGGGCGATATCTTGAAGGCGCTGTGTCCATCGATGTCCGCTAAGTGCCAAAGGCAGAAATTGATTGACTGCTGCGTGGCGCGAGAAGCGTTCTAATTTGGCCTGCGAAAAACGAAAGCTTTGAGCTCGTCGTCCTTGGTTGCGATGCATCCAGCGTCCTCGGAAAATGCGAGGACGTCTCGCATGGTCTTCGGGTGGGCACAATCATCTACCATCCCAGGCGGAAACACATCTCCAATGCGGAAACACATCTCCGATCCGATCAAACTTGAGTTCGTAGGCTGCACCCGGCGAAAGAGCTCTAATCTCTTGCCGAATGATCCACCGATAGGGTGCTGTATTTTCCATACGTAATTCTATCATAAATCGCCGGATAGCCGATCTCGATATGACCATTGAGGTCGCACCAAAGTTCTCAGAGGCGCACCATCAGAGAGCTGTGTTGCTTCTTGAGAAGGGTGAGAACCATAAAGCGTTGCAGGATTTGAACACCGCAATTGCGCTCTATCCGAATGATGCTCTGGCGATTGCTGACCGAGCTTCGGTTTATGAGAGCTTGGGAGACAGCGAAGCCGCGCTCGATGATTTGAACAGAGCTCGCCAGCTTGCCGGTGACGATCCAAGAGCGTTTGATCGCAAGAAGCACATCGGACCTGCTGGCGCCAATTGAGGTTTTGCGGCGCCAACTGACGCTAAACCAAGTCGCGCTTACCACAGGTCGCGCTTGCGACTGTGGATTCCACCAAAAAGACAGTTGCGGCTATCAACCCAGCACGGTTTCCGTGTGCTGCCGGGCGTTTTGGTGTTGGGCGGCCAGTTACGTGGCAACCGCTCGCTTTTGTGGCAGTAGGTACGGCGCGGCATGTTGTGGCAGTGGCGATCACTCCGAGCGTGCGCGAGTTGAAGGCGCCTTGGGAAACCCTCGATCGGTCCGCCGCTTGCAATTGGGACCGCAACGGACACCGCGTTCGCGGCTGAGGTCATAGTTGCGGCGACGCTGAGGATGGCGGCGCTTGCGAGAGCGCGTTTGCAGACGTGCATTATCCTATTCTCCTTATAATGACTTTCGGAACCGGCCGGCGACGCAATCGTCGTTAGCGTTGTCGTTTTTGGTTCCCGTGAGCTTTTCGATGAGTGTCGACTGCTGGTCAGGCTGCCGTGTCGCCCAGATCGCGATCGCCACCACGGCGATGGTGAACAAGGCCAATCGCACGACGGTCACTGCTGACCAGATTGAGAGTTCTTCGATCATCTGATCCTCACGCGGCCACTTTCGCGTCAGCCGTCGGCGCCGTGCATGTAAGTCGGCCGAAGGCTTCGATGGGCTCCACCCAATAGGTGAGGCCATCGATCGCTGCGTTGAGGCGGATGTTCTCCAGAAGCGCTGCGAGGTGCGAACGCGGGAGCACGACCGTCAGAATGCTGCGCTCGATGCGGCCGCGGACGCGTTCGCGGATGGTGGCGTCGTCGAAATCATGGCCGTGGCCATCCGCGGTCCACGTGGTGAAGCCGCTGAGGGGCGGCTCGGCATTGAGCATTAATTCGACGATGCAATCCTCCGAGGCCGGTGGGCAGACGAGTGTCAGCTTGCAAGGGGATTGGTCCATGACAGGCTCCTGATTTCGGATTGAAGGTGCTTGGTTGCGACGCCGAACCTGCGGAACAGGATCGGCAGCAGCACGAGCGTTAGCGCGGTTGATGTAGCCAGGCCGCCGATGACCACGATGGCGAGCGGCTTTTGGATTTCGGAGCCGGGGCCGCTGGCAAACAACAGCGGCACAAGGCCGAAGGCAGCGATGCTCGCCGTCATCAGTACAGGGCGCAGCCGCCGCAATGATCCTTCGAACACCACCTCGTTAATCGGCATGCCGGTGGCGAGCAGCTGGTTGAAGTAACTGACGAGAACAAGTCCGTTGAGGACAGCGACACCAAGCAGTGCAATGAAGCCGACGGATGCCGGCACCGACAGGTATTCACCCCAGGCCCAAAGGGCCAGAACACCGCCAACCAGTGCGAAGGGCACGTTGGCGAGGATCAGAACGGATTGGCGCATCGACCTCAGCGTTGCGAACAGCACAAGAAAGATCAGCCCGAGCGCAATGGGAACAACGATGGCAAGGCGGGTGGCCGCGCGCCGTTGGTTCTCGAACTCGCCACCCCAGACCAAGCGGTAGCCTGAGGGAAGCTGCACCTTGGCAGCGACGGCCGTCTGTGCGTCCTCCACAAAACCCACCAGATCGCGCCCTGAGACGTAGGCCTGTACGATGGCAAAGCGTGAGGCGTTCTCGCGGTCGACCTTGACCGCGCCGGCTGTGCGACTGAGTCGGGCAACATCTCCGATGCGAATGAGACCGCCGTCGCCAGCCGCCAACTGGCTCTGCGTGAAGAGTTCCGGGGTTTCACGAAGGGTCTCAGGCCCGCGGATTATGATATTCGTGCGCCTCTGGGCCTCGGCGACAACACCGGCAGGCGCTCCTTCCAGCAAGGCGCGAAGCTCGTCCTCGATACGCGTTACGGAAAGCCCGGTGCGGCCCGCGGTGAGGCGGTCCATTTCGATCTGCAAATAGTCCACGGTATCGTTGGAGGCCGTAAAGACTTCCGAGGCGCCGTCGACCTTCGCAATGGCCGCCTGGATGTTGCCCGCAAGATCGGCAAGCACCTTGAGGTCAGGTCCAAAAATCTTGACCGCCAGATCGCCACGCGCACCCGTAAGCATTTCGGAGGTGCGCATCTCAATCGGCTGGGTGAACGCGAATTCGATACCGGGCAGCTCTGCCATGGCCTCGCGTAGCTGCTGCAGCAGCCATAATTTGTCGGGCACTCGCCATTGGTCCTTGGGCTTAAGGACCAGAAAGGCATCCGTGTCATTGGGGCTCATGGGGTCGAGGCCCAGTTCGTCGGAGCCGACGCGCGCCACTATGTTCTCGACCTCGGGCACCTTCTCGCGCAGCCTGCGCTGGATGAGGAGATCTGTGGCAACGCTTTGGCGAAGGTTGACAGAGGGTAGTTTGGTCGTCTGCATGATGACTGAGCCCTCGTCCATGGTCGGCATGAACGTTTTGCCGATGGCGAGATAGGCAAAGACCATCGCGCCGACGCCGGCCACTGCCACGACGTAGACGGGCGCGGGATGCGCCAGACAGAAACGGAGCAGCGGTCGATAGCCGGCGCTGAGAACGCGCATTAGAATCGGTTCTCTTTGCGCACGACCCCGCAGAACCAGCGACGACAGGACAGGAATGAGCGTCAACGACAATGCGAGGGAGCCGCTAAGCGCAAAGATTATCGTCAGCGCCACAGGGGCGAACAGTTTACCCTCAAGGCCCTGCAGGGAGAGAAGCGGAAGGAAGACCAAGCAAATGATCAAGATGCCGGACGCGACCGGCATCACCACTTCGGCCGCCGCCTGATAGACCTGATGCAAGAGCGGGACGCGCCGATCGCTGGCATGATGGTTGAGGCGTTCGACCGTGTTCTCGACCACGACGACCGCTGCATCGACAATGAGGCCGATGGCGATGGCGAGCCCGCCGAGACTCATCAGGTTGGCCGACATGCCGAACAGGCGCATCATCAGGAAGGTGATCAAGGCTGCCATTGGAAGCGTGACCGCCACCACGAGCGAAGCGCGCAGGTTTCCGAGAAAGGCGAGAAGAAGAACGACGACGAGGACCGTCGCTTCAAGCAGGGCGTTCTTGACCGTCCCGACGGCGCGCTGGATCAGGTCGGAGCGGTCGTAGAAGGTCTCAAGCGTAACGCCGTCGGGCAGGCTGGGTTTCAAGGCCTCAAGGCGCTCGCGGACGGCCGTCACGATGGCACTCGCATCGGCGCCACGCAGCGACAAGACAAGCCCTTGCACGGCCTCGCCAGCCCCATCCTTGGTGACGGCGCCGTAGCGAGTGAGGCTGCCGATACCGACCGTAGCGACATCGCGGATGCGCAAAACTTTGCCATCTTCAGACTTGAGGACGACTTGCTCCAGGTCTCCGGGCGTGCGCACAGCGCCTTCGGCGCGGACGACCAGTGCCTTCTCGCCGTCCGAAAGGCGCCCCGCGCCATCGTTACGGTTGCTGGCGGCAATGGCCTCTTTGATGTCGGTTATGCTCAAGCCTGCTTCGGCGAGAGCGGTACTGTCAGGGACGACCTCGAACGTGCGCACGAGGCCACCAAGCGCGTTGACGTCGGCGACGCCCGATATCGTTCTCAGTGCTGGACGTATCGTCCAGTCAAGTAAACTGCGGCGATCCTCTAAGTTCAGGTTGCCGCCTTCGATGGTGAACATGAACACGTCAGACAGTGGGGTGGAGATCGGCGCGAGGCCGCCGGAGACATTCGAGGGCAACTCGTCGACGACACCGGCGAGCCGTTCGGCGACCTGCTGGCGCGCCCAATAGATGTCAGTCCCGTCCTCGAAGTCGATCGTGACGTCGGCGATTGCATATTTTGCCGACGAGCGCAGGATTGATTGGCGCGGGATGCCAAGAAGCTCCAGCTCGATCGGCGTGATGACGCGAGTCTCAACCTCCTCCGGCGTCATCCCCGGCGCCTTCATGACGATCTTAACCTGCACCTGAGAGATGTCGGGGAAGGCGTCGATGGGGATGCGCAGGAATGCGTACGTGCCAGCGGCGGCGACGACGACCGCGCACAGCAGCACGAAGACGCGCTGGGTGAGTGCGAATTCGACCAATCGGCGAAGCATCGGCTACTTCCCCGCGATCATGTTTTCGAGTTCGGCCAAGCCCGAGACAGCGACATCCTGGCCGGGGGCAAGTTCGGCCTCGATCGTCGCGCCCTTCAGCGTTTTCCCCTTCAGAAGCACGGGGAGCACCGCAAAGCCGGACCCGGTGCGCACGAACACACTCGGCGCGCCGCCCACCCAGACAACCGAACGCGCTGGCACATCAAGCCCACCGACGGCGGCTTCGCGATGGATGCTCAGCGTCACCATTTGCCCCATGATGAGGCCGGCTGACGCTGGGATGGTTCCGATCAGCGTGGCAGAGCGGGTCTTGGGATCGAGGGTATGGCCGACGGAAAGAACCTTGCCGGCGACGCCGCCGTCCAGGTAAATGCTGTCGCCAGGGCGCACTTTGCCGATCAAGGATGCCGGCAGCTGCGCTTTGACCCAGAGCTCGTCGCTGGTGTCCAAGACAACGGCAGGCGACATGGACTCTATGTTCGCACCAGGTCCGACATTTGCCTCGACGACACGGCCCGCCCTTTGGGCCACCAGAGTGTAACTGCCGTCCGGATTGGTCTTGATGTTGCCCATCGAAACGAGACGGCGGTGTTCCTCGACGATGGCGCGCATGTGCTCGCGTTGCGCTTCGGTTTCCGCAGCGCGCGTGGGGGACGCGATGTTCTTGTCGGCAAGCGTGCGATAGCGATCGGCTACGGCTTCGGCGGCATCGAGATTGGCTTCGGCCTGGCGTAACTGCGATAACGTTTCCAGCAACTCGCGGCTGGCGATCGTCATCAGATCCTGGCCCTTTTCTATCGTTTCGCCAGGCAGGACGTTGGCCGAGACCACCGTGCCGGCGAACGGTGCAGGCACGGCAATTCGGCTGTTCATCGGAGGGATTATCGTTGCTGGAAGCAACGCGATTGCCTCATCCGTCGCCCGGCGAACATCACGAAGCTTGATCTCCAGGCCATCAAGCTGGGCCTGTGTGATAGCGATCTCGCCCGCAGACGTCTGTTGTGCCGCTAATCCCAACGTGATGAGCGACAGCGTCGCCGCGAGAAATTTTGATAAAGACATAGCTCGTAACCTCCGGTGCGGTTACGGCAAGTCCCACGCCAACCTGAAACCAACCTGAAAAGGGCGTGCGACCACTTGGCTTCTGCCCTGGCGCGTAGAGAATTCCCATCTTTCAGGTTGCTTTCAGCTTTTGAATTTAGGCAGTGAGGGTGACGTTCAGGAGTTTTGCCATTCGCATCTTGTTGGTTGAGGACGATGATGACATTGCCGGGCGGCTCGTCACGGGGCTGCAACCGGCGGGTTTCGTCGTGGACCGCGCGGCGAATGGCGAGGACGGTCACGCCATGGGGGCGCACGACCTGTTCGATGCCGCGATCCTCGATCTCGGCCTGCCGAACATGGAAGGGATTGCGGTATTACGGAAGTGGCGCGCGGAAGGGCGCAACATGCCTGTCCTCATTTTGACGGCCCGTGGCACTTGGACGGAAAAGGTCGAAGGCTTGAATGCTGGCGCCGACGACTACATCACCAAGCCATTCCACATCCCCGAGGTGATCGCACGCCTGCGCGCGCTCATCCGCCGGAAGTCCGGGGCTGCGAGTGCCACGCTTACGCACAAGGATATCAGCCTCGATACAGTGGCTGGCAGGGTGACTGTTCGCGGTGAGCCTGCTGAGTTGACAGCAACCGAGCTGCGCATGCTCGGCTACTTCATGCACCGCTTGGGGCGCGTCATCTCACAGAACGAGTTGACGGAGCATCTCTATTCTCTGGAGGAGAGCACAGAGTCGAATACGATCGAGGTCTATATAAGCCGCCTGAGGCGCAAGCTAGGACGCGACGTCATTACGACAGTGCGCGGCCTCGGCTACCGGATGGATTGAGAGCATGATCCCATCAATGCGCAGTCTTAAGGCTCGACTGGTCACCGTCGCTGCTCTGTGGGTCATCGCCGGCGTTGCCGTCGCAGGTTTTCTCTTATCCGGCGTCTTCAAGAACTTCTTGATCGAACAATTCTATCATGAACTCCATGAGCACCTTGACGAGTTCGAGGGCCTGATGGAAATCCGCGAGAATGGAAAGGTCGAGCTTCAGCGCGTGCTCAGCGACCCGCGCTACTCGGTACCGCTCTCGGGATACTATTGGGAAGTCCAGAAGGACGGACTTGCATTGGCCCGCTCCAATTCGCTCGAAGGCCCAACATTGACCGTTCCGGTCGACGGCGGCGTCGATGCTCAAGTACACACGCATAGCATCTCTGGACCGACTGGGGAATTGCTGATTGCGGAACGCCTGCGCTGGCTCAATGGCGAAGACGAAGAGCCCCTTCGCATCATCATTGGCACAGACAAGCGGCACCTCGACACGGTACTTCATGAATTCAATGGTGTTCTCTTCTGGGCGCTTGGACTCCTGTCTGTCTTGATGATTGCTGTCGCAACAGCGCTGCTGCTCTACGCAATGGCACCGTTTGGTGGTCTGCGGACGGCCCTTGCAAATTTTCGCAGCGGCGCGACGCCCAACATGCGTGGCGAATTTCCCGAAGAGGTGCAGCCACTCATCGACGATCTCAACAGCATGATTGCGGCGTCAAGCCATCAGATGACGCGAGCGCGGGCACAGGCGGGCAATATTGCTCATGGGCTCAAGACGCCTTTGGCCATCCTTGTCGATGAAGCGCATAGGCTGGACGAGAAGGGTGACAGCCAATCCGCCTCGGTGATCCGCGAACAGAGCCGGCGCATGCAAGCGCAGATCGACTATCAGATTGCACGCGCGCGCGCCGCTGCTTCGCGGGCAAGGCCGGGCACTGCTGCGTCGCTTTCAGAAATAGCCAACTCCGTCGTCCGTGCGCTCGCTCGGCTCCACGTTGAACGCTGCGTGGACATAGAGAGCAAAATCCCGGCCGCAACGATGGTGGCTTGCGAGGCTCAGGACTTGAACGAGATCCTGGCCAATCTTATCGACAACGCCTGTAAGCATGCCAAGTCGCGCGTGGCCCTGAGCTTAGATGACGATGCACCACCGGACTTTGTTCGCGTCCTCGTCGAAGACGACGGCCCCGGCTTGCCTCCTGAAGCCTGGAGCGTGGTTTTCAATATTGGTGCGCAGTGGGATACACGTCCAGGCGGGTCGGGTCTCGGCCTAGCGATCGTGCGTGACCTCGTGCAGCTCTATGGCGGCGATATCCGGCTCGATCAGTCTGACCTCGGCGGCCTCAAAGTGGTCCTCGATTTGCCGACTTTCGCGGAAGCAGCGCCCAAGGCTTAACGAGCGGAATGCGCCAATAGGCGCGATTGTGCATTTTTTGGCCCTTAGCGGACATGGATCAGGGGTCTCGAGACGTCTGTTCCTGGAGGCAATGCGGACATCGGTGCACCGTCTCAAACGTCCGCTAGCTGCTAAGAAGCCCTGGCAGCTGCTTCGGAATTCCCCCAAAGCAAGTGCTCAGCAACCCAGCGACTGCGTTGTACAATCTCGCCGGGTGCAGCGAGGAACTATGGGCCATAACAAGGAAGTCTTGTACAACGCTATTGCAGTCAGATCAGTGCGTTAGGCAGCGTTGACGATAACTCTTAATCAGCGGGTCCAAGGTTCGAATCCTTGTACACCCACCAATCTTTCCAGCGCTTAGCGAACCGCTCCTGTTGCGAGTGACGATGATGCTTGTGGCTCGGTCTGGCTCAGAGCAGGCGTTTCGAATGCATGCTTTGACGTAGGAACGTCCCATTTGACCGACAAGACAGGAAAGCGTCAGCTTTCAGCTTTAGGGGAAAGAACAAAGGTCATCCTCGCGGTTCGGAGTGCAGGATGGCTTCTGCGCCCGTCACCACGTCGAGGAGTTCCGACGTAATGGCCTCTTGCCTGACGTCTCGCGCGCGGCGCGTCAGGTCGGCAAGCTTGCCCTCGATATTCTGATCCGCCGCTTTCATGACTTGCAGCCGAGCACCGTTCTCGCTGGCTAGCGTCTCCATCATGGCAAGAACGAGGTCGGCAAACAGATGCTCCTCGATCAGGCGCTCCAACAGCAACTGCGCGTCGAGGTGATGAAGCGGCGGCGCGCGGGGCGTCTTTGCCGCCAGAAGCGCCGGATCGATGGGAACGACTTGGCGGGACTCGATGTCGAAGCGGCCGCCTCTCTGATAGCGGGCAAAAATGATCCGCACGCTGGTTGCTTGACGCAAGTGGGTAGCAACCCGCCGCGCGAGACCGATCACGCCGCCGATGTGGGTCGCCATCGCCAGGCTCCAAGCGGGATGGAGACCGCTCTCACCGGCCAATGAGGCCCCGCGCCGGCCGACGATGCCGAGTTGGGTCGGCGCCTGCCACTCCGATTTGCCGCGCTCCAACAGCATACGGTTGAAGGCTCCGGCGAAGCCATGTTCGGCGCACATGATCACGAGCGCATCGGAGGGGGGCAGCTCGGCTTCCTGCCAAGGGGTTCTGTGGCCGCCCTGGAGATTTGCCGCCTCCGCGATCGCGCCCTCGACGACGGTGGCGTAGCGGCGAATGCCATCGAGCGCTGACTGCGCCTCTTGTACGCGCGCGGCAGACATCGCGCGCATGGCCGTGAAGAGCCGCCGTAACTCGCTGAGGCTCTCCATGCGCGCCTTCAGTCTGATGAGCTCTTCCAAGTTAGCCCTCCGCAGCCGCAGGTCCACCCAGTTGGGCAATGAATGCATCGAGCGAGGCAAGCAGCGCGCGTTGCTCATCAGGCTGAAGCTCGCCCGTCTCCGCCACCTGCGCCACGGCCTTAGGGCACATGCGGGAAAGCCAATCGCTTAGTCCCTTCTTGAATTCCTCAACGGCTTCGATTGGGAGGGGATCGAGCTTACCCTCCTTGACGGCGAGCAGCAGTGCAGCCTCTTCCCCTGCCGTCAGCGGCCGGAATTGCGGCTGGGCCAGCACGGCCCTCATGCGGCGGCCGTGCGCGATGCGCGCCTTGGTGCGCTCATCGACCACCGCGCCGAAGCGCGTGAAGACTTCAAGCTCGAGGAATTGTGCATAATCGAGCTTCAAGCTGCTGGCTGCATCCCTGATGATGGGAGCCTGCGTCTTGGCGCCGACGCGCGAGACGCTCAAGCCGACGTTCACGGCGGGTTTCTGGCCCTCGTAAAACAGCTTCGGCTCGAAGTAGATCTGCCCGTCGGTGATTGAGATGAGATTGGTTGGGATGTAGGCGGTGAGGTTGCCGGCTTGCGTTTCCGCGATGGGAAGTGCTGTGAGCGAGCCGCCGCCGCGCGATGGTGACAGTTTTGCGGCGCGTTCTAGAAGGCGCGAGTGAATATAGAAAATGTCGCCTGGATAGGCCTCGCGGCCCGGCGGTCTGCGCAACAGAAGTGAAATCTCGCGGTAGACGATTGCGTGCTTGCTCAAGTCATCGAGAACGAGGAGCGCATGCCGGCCCTTGTCGCGGAAGTACTCGGCCATCGTGCAGGCCGCATAAGGTGCCAGCCATTGGGCGCCGGGAAGGGCGCTTGCTTCAGCGACGACGAAGATGCAGCGCTCGATGCTGCCATGCGCGCGAACCGCGTTGATAATCTGCTCGATGGTCGATGCCTTCTGGCCGATGACGGCATAAATGCAGATGACGTCGGAGCGCCGCTGGTTGATGACGGTATCGACGGCAAGCGCCGTCTTTCCTGTTTTGCGGTCGCCGATAAGCAGCTCGCGCTGGCCGCGCCCCAGCGGGATCATGGCGTCAACCACCGTCACACCCGTCATCAGCGGCTCGCTGATGAGATCGCGGTCGAGTATGCCGGGCGCGGGCCGTTCGACCGGGTCGTAGCGCTCGGCGTCGGGAGGGTCGCCGCCGTCGAGCGGATTTCCCAACGGGTCCACGACGCGACCGAGCAACGCCGGCCCCACTGGCACGCGCGCAACCTCGCCGGTTCCGTGCACGCGCGTTCCCGCGACGATTTCGCCGCCGCTGCGCAAGAGCATGCACTCAACGGTTTTCTCATCGACGTGCAAGGCGAGCCCGGAGGACCCGTCCTCGAAGCGCAAGAGTTCGTTCATGCGCGTTGCCGGGAGCCCAGCAATGGTCGCGACCCTGTCGCCGACGCGAAAGACGCGTCCCACGTGCTCAACGCGTGCGCCGACCTCGACGCGGCCAAGCGCGCCGGGTGCCTTTCCAAGCCACTCCTGAAGGCCGCTACGAAGGCTTTTCATGGTTGCCACTCAAGAGGGCTTGCTTTGCATCATGGAGCTGATCCGCCCATGCGAAGCTGATGACGGTGTGGGGAAAGTGGACGGCTGCACCGCCCAGCAATTTGGGGTCAACGTCAAAGGCAACCTCAAGGGTCCGCCCGACGTCGGCTTCAAGCCGCGTCTTCCAAGTTTTCTGCTCGCCGGCATTAAGGGGCGCGGCTGTCACGACCACGACGCGCGCGCCATTGCTCGCCAGATCACGTTCCAAGCGCCGGCGCTCGCCTTTCGGCAAATTCGTGAGTGCCTCCTCGGCACGTTCCAGAAAGACATCGCTCGCGATTGAAGCGCCGAGATTGTCGAGCAGCTTGCCCGCCAGTTTCACCGCCAGATTTGCGATGTCGTTCTCCAGGCCCTCCAGCGTCTTGACGCGCTCTTGGGCGATAGATTCGTGAGCGGATTTGACGAGCGTCTCGGCTTGGTCGCGTGCTTCGTCGAGAATCTTGGCGCGGTCGGACTCGATCGAACGGTGGGCGGCGTCGAGCATTTCCTGGCGCTCCTCGGCCAGTGCGCCGCGCGCCTCCTCGTAGTGGCGCCGCATGGCTTCGGCTTCCTGCTTGGCTTTATCCGCCTCGGCAAATGCCTGCATGCTGAGCTGCTTGCGCTTTTCCAGGATGTCACGAACTGGCCTGTAGAGAAATCTCTGCAGGAGCCAGACGAGAATAAGAAAATTGACGATCTGGAGCGCGAACGTCCACCAGCTGATCTGCATGATTATCCAACGAACGGGTTGGCGTAGAGCAAGAGTAGCGCCACGACGAGGCAGTAGATGGCCATCGTCTCGATCATGGCGAGACCCACGAACAACGTCCGCGAAATCGTGCCCGCGGACTCAGGCTGTCTAGCGATAGCTTCCATGGCTGCAGCGATCGCGCGGCCTTCACTGAAGGCCGGGCCGATGGCGCCGAAGCAGACCGCGACAACGGCTCCGATGATGCTCACCATCTGAATGTCCATGAGGATCCTTTCATTCGTGTGCCGAGTTGCTGACCGCTGCCCCAATGTAGACGGCAGCGAGAACGGTGAAGATGTAGGCTTGTATCAGGCCGATGAGTACACCAAGCGCGAGAAACGGGATGGGAACAAACAGCCCAGCAAGGAACGCGACGATGGCGAGGACGAACTCATGGCTCATCATGTTGCCGAACAAGCGGATCATCAAAGAGAACGTACGCGTGATTTCCGAGAGGACATTGAGCGGAAGCAGCAGGATGTTCGGCCGGGTGTAGTGGCTGAGGTACGCGTGCCAGCCTCGCGAGCGCACGCCAAAGAAATGCACCGAGAGAAATACGATCACTGCCAGGGCAGCTGGCGTCTCGATGTGGGCGGTGGGAGCCTTCGCGCTTGGCACGACGGCCGACAGATTCGCAAAGACGAGGAACAGGAAGAGCGTGCCGATCAACGGGACGAAGCGTGCGCTCTTCTTGCCCATGATCTCGCCGATCTGCCCGGTGAACGTCTCGACGAGAACCTCCAGGGCCGTTTGCAGGGGCGAGGCGTCGACGGTCATCTTGCGCAGTCCGAGCCAGGCGATCAGCACGAGCAGGGCCATGATGACCCACGTCGTCACGACAGCATCAGTGATGGGAACCGGCCCAAGATAGAACAGTGTCTCGGTCTTGAGTGGGTTGATGTGCATAGTCAGGTGGCCCTAGCGGAAAGGACGGCACGCAATTGCACCGCGCTGAACCCTACGACGCCGCCGATTGCGGCCGCAGCGCCCCATTGCGCGAGTAGCCAGAAGACGCCAATGGCAGCGCAAAACCGCAGCACGGTCAGCAACAACGGAACTCGAACGCGCGCGCCGCTCGCAAAGAAAGCAACCGTCCGTCGCAGAAGTGCAAAATAGAGAAAGCCGATTGCCGTTCCGGACAATGTGCCGCCGGTGAAGGCGAGCGCTAAGTTGGCTGCAGTTTCCGTCATTCCTTTTCGATCCTTTGCCAGGCAAGATAACCGCCGAGCGCCGCGCCAAGCATGATCAATGCGCCGCTCCAAAAAATCCCCGTGCCAAAACGCATATCAAGCCAGCGGCCAAGGAGCGCACCGAGTAGCGTCGGCGTGACGATCAGCCAGCCGAGTGCGCCAATCATCGAGACGTTCTGCCAGAGCGAACGCTCGCCTGAGCGGCGCCAAAACTCTTCCCTTTGCCGCCGCAGTCGTACGGCGTCCTCCATCTCTTCGTTGTCGTCGCCAGTATCCGGGCTCATCACTTGTTGCCCCACTTGGCTAATCATCCAGCGTGGAGGTCATCGCCGATACGGTTGATCCCTGAACCATTCGGCCTCTTCCCGTTGAGAGGTAGTTTTGAAGCTGGCGCAGCGCCGCAACCTCCAGGCAGCTGCTTGCGAAACGGGAACTCTCTGCGGTTTCGACTTCCTGACGCATGCGCTCAAGTACGGCTTCTCCGAGCGCCTCTAGTGTGTCCTCGCCGACCACTTCGCGTGTCACCACCTCAACGAAGTTGCCGTCGCGAACAATGAGCACGCCGCCGCGCACCGCAACGTGATGTGCGTTCGAGGCCTCATCCTCCCACGTGATCACGGACACGGTGAGTGTGGTGATGAAGTCCGCATGTCCGGGCAGAATGCCGAATGCGCCCGTTTCATCCTCCGCGCGCAGATAGACAACGCTGTCGGCGTCGACGACGAGGGAGATGGGCGTTGCGATCGTCAGCTTCATGTGTGAACAGGGGTTTGCGCTTTCTTTCGTGCGTCGTCTAGAGACCCCACCATGTAGAGGGTGTCCTCCGGCCAGGTGTCAGTCTCCCCATCGAGTATCGCGCGGCAGCCATCGAGGGTCTGCTCGAGCGGAACTGACATGCCTTCGTGTCCGGTGAATTCAGCGGTTACGACGAACGGCTGCGTGAGGAAACGGATCAAACGGCGCGCCCGCGCCACTGCCTGACGGTCCGCCGCGCCAAGCTCATCGATGCCCAACAGCGAGATGATCTCTTGAAGCTCCCTATAGCGCTCGATCAGGCGGCGCGTTTCATCGGCGATCGTGTAGTGCCGCTCGCCGACCACCAGTGGATCGAGCAAGATCGAGTTCGAAGCGAGTGGATCAATCGCGGGGTAGAGGCCCTCGCTTGCCATGTCGCGGCTGAGGACGATGGAAGAGTCGAGGTGCGTGAAAGTCTGCGCGACCGCGGGATCCGTGAAGTCGTCGGCTGGGACGTAGACGGCTTGGATGGAGGTGATCGCTGCTGACTTCACCGAAGTGATGCGCTCCTCAAGCTCGGCGATCTCGGTTGCGAGCGTCGGCTGGTAGCCCAACTGTGAGGGGAGGCGTCCGAGCAGGCCGGAGACCTCGCCGCCCGCTTGGGCAAAGCGGAACACATTGTCGATGAGAAATAAGACGTCGCGCCGCTTCTCGTCGCGGAAATATTCCGCAATCGTCAAGGCTGTAAGTCCAACACGCCAGCGCGCGCCGGGCGGCTCGCTCATTTGCCCAAACACCAATCCGGTGCGCGCGAGCACGCCCGACCTCTGCAGCTCCAGCCAAAGCTCGTGGCCTTCGCGTGTGCGCTCCCCGATGCCGGCGAAGACCGAGATGCCCGAGTAGGCCTCGGACGTGGCGCGCATCAACTCCATGATGAGAACGGTTTTGCCGACGCCCGCGCCGCCGAACATGGCCGCCTTGCCGCCGCGTGGCAGTGGCGCGAGCAGATCGATGACCTTTATGCCTGTATGAAACTGTTTGCGCTGCCCATCTTGGGCGGCAAGCTTGGGCGGCGCGCGGTGTATAGGCCGGCGCGGGATGTCGTCAGCGAACGCTGTGCCTTGATCGATCGGATTGCCGAGGACGTCGATCATGCGTCCCAGCACCGCATCGCCGGCCGGCACACGTATAGGAGAGCCTGTGTCGCGTGCCGGGACGCCACATCTGAGGCCGGCAGTGTCCTGGAGCGCCACGCAGCGGACGCGATGGGGATCCAGGTGTTGCTGGACCTCGATGATCAGTTGGTAGGGACCGTCCCACGCGATCTCAATCGCATTGAAGACCGGTGGTAGAGTATCTTGGGCGAAAAGAATATCGACAACGGACCCGCTGACAGACACCACTTCACCGCAGGGCGATGAAGGCGGCGTGTCCTGAACTCCGCGTACGTTCACTTCAGTCGACGTGGGCATGCGCAGTGCTATGAGCCAAATTGATCTCCCGCGCTAGTCTGTATTCAAGCGCCGCACTGGGCAAGAAAGCGAGCGCGGTGCAAGCAAATCGCCACTGCAGGCAGAGACCTCATGCGCTCCTCTCAATACAAGGCCGTTCTGTTTTGGAAAGGCTAGCGAAGGATGGGTAGGGCGCCCTGATCTGAATCAACCATGCTGGTAAATTGCGCTGTGCCGATGTCCATTCGGCTTTTGAGGACTGAATCTTGGCGCTGACAGCTGCCTCCGTTGGGACGTCAGCATTGGCCTCTAGTGGGCATTCTAGCCACTTCTCAGAGCGTTGGCTCCCGTGGCTGGCTGTATCTGCTCAGATGTTCGCTCCAATGACCATCCGTTGCCAAGAGCGCACTTGGCAACCGCCTCTGTCGCGGGCTCAAGGAAATTACCGAAGAACCGCGCGCAAGCGTTGTACAATCTCGTCGGGTATAGCGAGGAACTGTGGGGCCCTATAAGGAAGTGGTGTACAACGAAGTTGCAGTGAGATCAGGCCGTTAGGCTGCGTCGCAGATATCTCTTAATCAGCGGGTCCAAGGTTCGAATCCTTGTACACCCACCAAGTTTTCGATCACTTGCAGGTTGGTCGTGCGGCTTACTGAGAAGAGTCTAGCAGTCGGTTCTGCAAATTTCCGTTCTTAGCCTATTTCCAATTGAGAACTGCAGACGCCGCAAGCTTGCGCTGGTTAACCCGCTTGGCGTAGTGCGCCGCCATTTGCATCGGCTGCACCGTGATCGCCGCTATCACACTCTGCGCGTCGGTCTCTCCAGCCTCTACCTCCATCACGAGTGAGCAGTTCCGCAATCCATTGAAGGCGAGCTCTGCTTTGCGGATCGGTGCAAGTGGTCACTTGCAAGCTTCTCGCCAGCTGGCCTCACGGACAATTCACAAGCGCCGCTCATCCCTTTCATGAGAAATCTTCGTTACCCCCCGGCGGCGAAGACACGTATGCGTTCAACGATGATTTAGGCAACTTCGGGGGGAGTACTGCCGTGATTTCTTATGTGGCTCATGCGCTGAGCCGTTCTGCATCTTATTTTGAGAACGGATTCTGCAAGACCAGCCGATCTTTGCAGATGGGCCTTGTGCTCCTGATCGTCGCTGCGGTGCCGGCATTTGATGGCGGCCAATCATCGGCGCACGCGCAAACGCAGTCGATCACAATCGATGCCAATAATAGAGGTACTTATATCTACTATGGCGGCCACTCTCCGGTCAGCGAATATGCACTGGCCGGCCTTCGCGTCAATGCCCAGGACCCAGTTGAATTTAGATCATACTTTCGCTTCACGATCCCTTCGGCTTGCACCAACGTCAGCTCGGCAACACTTCGGCCCCAGCTCGTAAGATATGACGGAAGGGCATCGTCTCATAGTCTGACCATTAGCGATGTCAGTGCGTCCCACCTTCCACTGCTTGATCTACAGGACGGAGGGGGAGCGGGTCTCGACATTTTTAATGATCTGGGAAGCGGATCGACCTATGCAACCTTGCCCGCCGTCACACCTGATCAGGTTGGGAGCGTGCTTTCACTGGATCTCTCTGCAACGGCGCGGGCGGACATTGCGGCAGCAGCAGGGACGGACTTTGCCGTCGGCGCAAAGGTTGGCAATCATATTGACGTAACCGGCGCCAGCACATTGACGTTCCACTTAGTGCAAGATCCGGGCACGCTCCAGCTCGTCCTCGAGTGTCCTGCCCCTCAAACCTTAGACGTCTCCCCAAGTGATGATCTCATTGCAACTGGTCCCGAAGGCGGCCCGTTCTCGCCGGATTCGCAGGTGTACAGCCTCACCAACTCGGGCACGGGAACTTTGGACTACACCGTTACGGGGGCCCCAACGTGGCTCACGGTTGCGCCCACATCAGGCGCACTCACCGCAGGCGCGGGCGAAAATGTTAGCGCGTCCATAAATTCGGCGGTCGCCGACACTCTGGCTCCCGGTACGTATTCCGCGACGTTGAGCTTCACCAACACGACCAATGGCAACGGCAACTCCACAAGAGAAGTCAGTCTGACGGTCAACGACGTGATGCCGCCGGTGGTTACGGTGCCAAGCGACATCACGGTCAGCACCGATCCGGGCTCGAATAGCGCGATCGTCAATTACGCAGCAGCGACGGCCACCGACAACGTCGACGGCGCGATCACACCGACGCTGACCGCAGGTCTTGCCTCGGGCGCTGCGTTCCCGCTGGGCACAACTACGGTGACCTACTCGGCCACCGACAGCGCCAACAATACCGGCACGGCCTCGTTCACTGTGACCGTCGAGGACACTGAAGCGCCAGTGGTGCCGGTGTCGAGCGACATCACCGTCAGCACCGATCCCGGCTCAAACACCGCGATCGTCCATTACGAAACGGCGGACGCCACCGACAACGTCGACGGTGCGATCATACCGACGCTCAC
>CAZUKP010000057.1:0-19092 GCA_964620915.1 uncultured Hyphomicrobium sp.
ATCTCGAAGCGCTTCACCTCGCGTGTGCCTTCGACTTCCGCGTCCCCGACAATCGCCTTGCCGAGATGTACCGCCTGATCGCGCAGATCAACGAGCAGCTTTGGCTCGGCCACTTTGATCTTTGGACGATGGAAGGTCTCGTCATGTACCGTCATGCGTTGCTTCTCAATGGTTCGATTGCGACGCCGAGCCAGTGCGAAGCGATGCTCAAGGCCGCACTCGAAGCGTGCGAACGCTATTACCAGGCCTTCCAGTTCGTCGTCTGGGCAGGTAAGGAAAGCCGAGAGGCGCTCGTGTCGACGATGTTCGAGACCGAGGGCCAAGCATAAAAGCAAACGTCAGGTTCCGCTCATGAGCTTCACTCTGCAGGGCCCGTTGCTGTTGGCCGGCGCGGGGAAGATGGGCGGGGCCTTTCTGTCAGGCTTGCTCGCCCACGGTCTCGACCCCAAACACATCATTGTGCAGGACCCTGATCCGCCGGCCGAGGAAGCAGCCTTCCTTGCCAAGCACGGCATTGCCGTGCACGCGTCGATCGGTGAGCTGCCGCAGCCGCCGGCCGTCTTGCTGCTCGCCGTCAAGCCCCAGGTGATGGACGCGGTCTTGTCGCCGCTTGCGAAGATTTGCGGGCCCGATACGCTCGTCTTGTCGATCGCTGCCGGCCGCCGCATCGAAAGTCTGGAAGCGCATGTGCCCCATCCGATCGCCGTTGTGCGGGCCATGCCAAACACGCCGGCGGCGATCCGTAGGGGCATAACGGTCGCCGTAAGCAACGCAAATACTTCGCCGTCCCAGAAGGCATTGGCGTCAGAAATTCTCTCAGCGGTCGGCGATGTTGCTTGGGTTGATGACGAGGCGTTCCTCGATCCTGTGACCGCGGTCTCTGGCTCGGGGCCGGCCTACGTCTTCTTGCTTTCAGAGTGCCTGGCCGAAGCCGGTGTCGCAGCGGGCCTCGATGCGAAGCTGGCGGAGAAGCTGGCGCGGGCAACCATCATTGGGGCAGGCGTTCTCTTGGAGCAGTCCAACCTTGACGCCAAAACGCTGCGCGAACACGTGACGTCGCCGGGTGGCACGACTGCGGCTGCCCTGTCGGTGCTCATGGGTCCCGTTGGCCTTAAGGAGCTGATGGTCAAAGCCGTTGATGCCGCAACGCAACGCGGCCGCGAATTGGCGCGTAAGTAGAACGCCCCTTCGCGGCCGCACTATTGAAGGCCTGAGCGAGCGTCGAAACGCCCCGGCGGCTCAGGCCATTTTTGCGGCATCGGTACCATGACCAAAGACCCAAGGAGGATAGGATCTCAGCCATTGCGCGTGCGGTACCTACCGCATTGGAACTTGGCAGCGCGTAGCGCAGGTCTAACCATCGTCCGAGATGAGTTATGATATACTGTTACATATCTCGCAACGGCAAAATGGTCGCGCTCACGGGATCGTGTCATGCCAATAGGATGCTGTGAAGAGTCCGCATAGTGATTTTCCACTGTACGAAAGTCGGAGACTGATCCGGTGCTGCCCCTTATTGGGGGCCATTTTGACAATTCAAAAATTGATGCATTAATGTGCTGATGGACCAGACTGACGCAGTTCGCGCGCTCGCCGCGCTTGCCCACGCCCATCGCTTGGCGATCTTCCGGAAGCTCGTAGCTCAGGGAGCATCCGGTCTGTCGGCTGGAGACGTGGCAAAAGCTGTCGGCATAAGCGCGACGAGCTTGTCGTTTCACATGAAGGAGCTGGATCGCGCCGGCCTCGTGCGCTCGTGGCGCGACGGCCGCTACGTTCGCTACAGCGTCCACATCGAGGGGATGCGTCAGCTCTTGTCGTTTCTTACCGAGGAATGCTGTGCAGGGCGGCCCGAACTGTGCGGGGCCGACGTTTTGGCAGTGGTGCGTCAGGGAGAGACAACGCCATGAGTGATCGCGTTATGAACGTGCTGTTTTTGTGCACGCACAATTCAGCGCGCTCGATTATCGCCGAGTGCATCATGAACTTTTTGGGGCGCGGAAAGTTCAAAGGCTTTAGTGCCGGCAGTCATCCAAGCGGCCAGGTGCAGCCCTACGCCATCGATCTCTTGAAAGGGCTCAACTACGACGTCAGCGTGATCAGATCGAAGTCGTGGGAGGAGTTTGCTGCGCCGGATGCTCCGCCGCTGGATTTCGTCTTCACCGTCTGTGACGACGCGGCCAACGAGACCTGCCCCATCTGGCCCGGTCAGCCCATGTCTGCCCATTGGGGCCTGCCCGATCCCTCGAGCGTCACCGGCTCGGAGGCTGAGAAACGCCAAGCTTATGCGGACACCCACCGCATGCTTTACCAGCGTATCGGGATCTTCGTGAACTTGCCCATCGATGAGCTCGACAAGCTGACCCTTCAAAAGCATCTCGACGACATTGGGGCGGCCGCGCCGGTAGCCAGCAAAGCGGACGCATAAACGCCATTTCGATTTGCCCGCTTCCATTCGGCGCCATGGGTTCCTACGTCTAGGGAGATAGCCGTAAGGAGTTGGCCATGCTCGATTTGGAAACGAAAAAGGGACGCGTCATCGCGGCCACCCTTCGCCTCGCCGGGGAGTGTCCGTGGAGTGAAGTCGGTTTGGCCGAAATCGCGCGGGCAGCCGATGTCAGCCTTGCCGAGTTGCGCAGCAAGTTTGAATCCAAGGGCGAGATTCTCGCCGCTTTCACGCGGGCCATCGACGACGAGGTGCTGGAGCGCATGCCCAAACCGGAAGAAGGGCAAGCCGCGCGCGACGCCATCTTCGAGGTTGTGATGACGCGCTTCGATGTCCTGGGCGCCTACAAGCCCGCCTTGAAATCGATCGTGCAGTCCTGGTCGCCCGATGCCACTGCTCTTGGTGCGCTCCTGTCCTCGCAAGCTTGGATGTTGCGCGCCGCCGGTGTCCCAGCCGAAGGCCTGACGGGCCAATTGCGTGTTGCTGGTCTTGGCGCCCTTTACGCGTCGGTTTTCCGCACTTGGCTTGAAGATGACGATCCCGGCCAGGCCAAGACGATGGCGGTGCTCGACCGGCGCTTGAGGCGCGGTGAGCGCATGCTGCGGTCGCTTGATGACGCGAAGTCGGCACTGGGCAGCCTGGCCTCGATTTTCACGAGCCGCCGTAGGTCATCTGAGCCCACAGAGGAACCGGCACCGACGGATCCGCCGCCTGCTTCGTCTGCCTCGTAAGATCGCCTTTGTCTGCACAACGTCACAGCGGCACGGAGATTACGGCCTTCAAGCCGCCCATCGAGCTTTCGCCGAGCGCAATGTCGCCACCGTGGCTTTTAGCAATGTCGCGCGCAATGGCGAGGCCAAGGCCGGTGTTTCCCTCGTCCTGATTTCGCGCGTGGTCCAGGCGGTAGAATGCCTTAAACACATTGGCGCGCTCTGACGCCGGGATGCCGGGGCCATTGTCATCGACCTCCACACGCACCCATTGGCCTTCTGTCGCCGCACGAATGACGACCTCGTCACCGAAGCGCGCCGCGTTGGAGACGAGATTGATAATGGCGCGCTTGAATGCCTGACGCTTCAACGGCAGAACAATGTCGCCCTTCCGCCTTCTGATCTTCAGATCGATTGGTGTGCCAAAAACTTCGCCGTCTAACTGAACCTCCTGCAGCAGCTCGTTCAGGTTCGTGGGCGCGGCCTCCTCGCCGCCGTCTCCTTTGGCAAACGCGAGATAGTCTTCGAGCATATCTTGCATTTCGCGCACGTCCGATTGGAGCGACAGTGCTTCGCGGGTCTTGCCCAATAGTGCCAGCTCCAGCTTGAATCGCGTTAGCACGGTACGCAGGTCGTGGCTGACGCCGGCCAGCATGGTCGTGCGCTGATCGACGTGGGTTGTGATGCGATCGCGCATTTCCAGGAAGGCCTGCGCGGCCTGGCGCACCTCGCGTGCGCCGCGCGGGCGAAAATCGTCTGGAATCCTGCGCCCTTTACCGAAGGCATCGGCGGCTTCGGCGAGCCGCAGGATGGGACGGATTTGATTGCGCAAGAACAGGATCGCAACGGTCAACAGAATGACCGAAGTTCCGATCATCCACAAAAGGAAGATGTGCGAGTTTGATGCGTAGGTCTGCGACCGCGTTGCCACGAAGCGCAGGACCGCGTTTTCGGCCTTCACACGGATCTCGACGTGGCGGGACTGTCCAACCGTATCAATCCAGAATGGCCGTTTGACTTGGCGGCGGATCTCGCGCGAAAGGGCGCGATCCAGAAGGGCGAAGAAAGGCTTGGGGCGCGGCGCGGGCAGTTCTCCTGCTGGGAGCACTTGCATCGATAGGTTGAGGCGATCCCGCGCCATTTCGATCAGCCGGGCGTAGTCGTCGTTGCGCGGGTAGTCCTCATAGATATCGATCAACGCTGCGATGTCGCGTGCGGTTACTTCTGAAAGTCGCCGCGTCACGGCCTCCCAGTGGCGCTCCATGAAGACGAAAGCGATCACACCTTCCAGGACGACAATGGGTGCGATGATGATGATCAGCGCGCGTGCATAGAGGCCCTTTGGCAGCACCTCGCCGATGAAGTGGTTAAGGCGCGCCATGTTTGCGCGGTGGGTCCTTACGAACCACACCGATGGCTTTCTGGCCCAGCGAGGCAGGTGCACCGTCGGCACGCGCTCCCGAAGCCGGGCGAGCCATGCAGGCGGTCGTGGCAAAGGGATCGAAGTCAGCGGCGGAAATCGAACCGGCGGCAGGCGCAGCCAATCGGGAAGGCGCAGCCATGGCCGCGGCGCTTGTTCCGTCGCCTCGTCACCTCTTGCGAGCATGTGCCGTGAACCTCAAACGGGGTCGCCCCCTGCGGCTGGGTTAATCCGAATAAAGGATATACCCTTTGCCGCGCACTGTCTGGAGGTAGACCGGGTTGGAGGGATCGGTTTCGATCTTGCGCCGTAGCCGGTTGATCTGGACGTCGATCGCACGATCGTTGCCCGTTGAATCGTCGGCGGAGAGCTCGTGACGTGGCACTGGCGTTCCCATGCGCTGGGCCAATTGGCGTAAGAGGTCGCGCTCGCGTTCTGTCAGCTTTACTGACGCCTCGCCGTGCTTCAGCTCACCGCGCCCCACGTGGAAGACGTAATCTCCCATTTGGATTTCCTCGTTTGCGCCATTGGAGCCGGTTCCCCGCCTCAAGATGTTGCGCAAGCGCAGGAGTAATTCGCGCGGCTCGAAGGGCTTGGGCAGGTAGTCGTCGACTCCGGCTTCCAATCCTTCGATGCGATCTTCGGGCTCCGAGCGCGCCGTCAACATGCAGATTGGCACGGTTCGCGTGGCCTTGAGTTCGCGCGCTAGATCGAGACCGCTCTCCCCAGGCATCATGACGTCGAGCAGAATGAGGTCGAATTCGAGCCCGCGCATACCAGCGCGTGCGCTCGCGGCGTCGGCTGCCGTCGTTACGCGAAAGCCTTGTTCGGTAAGGTAACGCGCGAGCAGATCGCGGATCTTCTGGTCATCGTCAACGACCAGAACATGGGGTGCGTTATCGGGCAGGGTTTCACACGTGGCTGCCATGTTTGCGGCTCTCATAAACTCCGGCGTTACTTGCCGTTGGCGTCTTCTGAGTCTGGCAACAATTTGATCAGCTTCTCAACGCGGGGCCGATCTGATTCTGCAATCATGGCAAAAAGGAAGCGGCGTGCGGATTGGTAGGCGCCTGGCCCTGCGCTGGCAAGGGCCGCCTCGATGCGCTTGGCTTGCAGGGCTGTAAGTTTATCGATCAGGCGGCCGCCCTTAGCTGTCACAAAAAGGCGACGTTCTCTGCGGTCGTCGCTGCCGGCCTTCTGCAAAATGAATCCCTGGTCTATGAGCTGCTTGAGCACGCGCGCTAGGCTTTGTTTGGTGATTTTGAGGATGTTGAGCAGGTTGGCGACGCGTAGGCCGGGGTGGCGGCGAACAAAATGCAGGACCCGGTGGTGGGCGCGGCCGAACCCATACTTTTCAAGGATGGCGTCCGGGTCGCCCGTGAAGTCACGGTAGGCGAAAAAGAACAACTCGGCACAGGCGATGAGCTGATCGCGATCATGGATTTCTTGGGTGGGCCCGGGGGCGCCGTTTACTGCCGGGCTGGTCTCGCTAGAGTGCTGGACGCGGCGCGCGGATTCGGTACTCGGAGTTATGTCAGTCATGTTGACTTATTTGGCTCCGATTGATACTCGTGGCAAGTCATTTTGTGCAAGTTGATGAGTAAGTTCTCGCGGACGGCGAGGCCCGTTGGCGCTCGGCAATCGGAGCGTCTAGGTGGGTCTTTTGTTTTGTCTTGATCGGGGCTCTCACGTCGACCTATTTGCGCAAGACGGGCGAAGACCCACGGAGAAGCTGTATGCCTGAGCTCGCGCCCTTTCACGACCGAGATGGTGTCATTTGGCTCGACGGCAAGCTCGTGCCATGGCGCGAGGCCAACGTCCACATTCTCACACACGCCTTGCATTACGCGAGCTCCGTCTTTGAAGGCGAGCGCGCCTACGGTGGCGAGATATTTAAGCTTACCGAGCACTCCAAGCGGCTCCATGAGAGCGCGCATATGCTCGACTTTGAGATTCCCTACTCGGTCGCCGAAATCGACCGGGCTTGCCGGGATGTCGTCAAGGCTAACAACCTATCCGATTGCTACGTCCGTCCGGTTGCCTGGCGCGGCAGCGAGCAGATCGGCGTTTCGGCGCAGTCCACAAAGGTTCATCTGGCGATTGCCGCTTGGGAATGGGGTTCGTACTTCCCCATGGATGAGCGCCTGAAGGGCATCAAGGTGACAATGGCAAAGTACCGCCGGCCTGACCCCGCGACAGCGCCAAGCCGTAGCAAGGCCGCGGGTCTTTACATGATCTGCACACTTGAAAAGCACCGGGCAGAACGGGCCGGTTTCGCAGACGCACTGATGCTCGATTGGCAAGGCCGTGTTGCGGAGTGCACCGGGGCCAATGTTTTCTTCATCAAAGATGGCGTCATCCACACGCCGCAGCCCCACTGCTTCCTGGACGGGATTACCCGTCGTACCGTGATCGAGCTTGCCAAGAAGCGCGGTTATGAGGTCATTGAGCGCGATATCATGCCCGAGGAGCTTGGGGATTTCTCAGAGGTCTTCCTCACGGGAACCGCCGCTGAGGTGACGCCGGTATCGCAGATTGGCGAGCACCACTACACGCCGGGTGAGATCACGCAAAACCTTCTTAATGACTACATGAGCGTGGTTCAGCCGGCGCGGAAAGCAGCTGAGTAGCGTGACGGCGGCGAAACGCGGCTGTTGGGCGGCTTGAAGTGCTGGTTAGTGTCATCCCCTCACATCCGATCGATCGATAGAGTTAATTGCCGCACACGCCTGCGTGTCATTCTCGGCGGGCCGGCACCTCCTGATATGCTCGTGCATTGCCAAACACCGGGCTAATCGGCGACAAGCCGTGCATGACCACATCGGACATCGCCGACGTCGCCATTATCGGAGGAGGCCACAACGGTCTCACATGCGCTGCCTACCTGGCCGGCGCCGGTCTCGACGTTCTCGTTTTGGAGCAGAACGATGTGGTTGGCGGTGCAGCACTCACCGAGGAGTTCCACCCCGGATACCGCAACTCGGTCGCCGCCTATACGGTGAGCTTGCTTAATCCCAAGGTCATTGGCGACCTTGAACTTCACCGTCACGGACTGCGCATTGTCGAGCGGCCGGCGGCGAACTTCTGGCCGATCGACGAACACCGCTCGCTGTTGATACGCGGCGACTTAGCAGATCGCCAGGCAGCGTATGCGGCCTTCTCTCGCCGCGATGCGGAACGACTGCCTAAGTTCGAGGCAACGTTGGAGCGCGCAGCCAGTGTCCTGCGCGATCTGGTGCTGCGCACGCCGCCCAATGCCGGCGGTGGCATCATCGAGTTCGTGAAAGCGGCAAGCGTCGGCCGGCGTGTTCTTGGAATCGGTATCGAGGACCAGCGTGTCCTCCTTGATCTCTTCACCAAAAGTGCCGCCGATTTTCTCAACGCTTGGTTCGAATGCGACGTCATCAAAGGCGCTCTCGCGTTCGACAGCATCGTTGGCACCTACGCGGCACCGTCCACGCCTGGCACCGCCTATGTTCTGCTTCATCATCATTTCGGCGAGGTCAACGGCAAGCGCGGCGCCTGGGGGCATGCTGTTGGCGGCATGGGCGCGATCACATGTGCGATGGCTCTAGCGGCTCAAGAACGTGGTGCGCGCATCCGCACCGGTGCCCGTATTTCCCGGCTCTTGATGCAGAACGACCAGGCCCGGGGCGTTGTCTTGGAGTCCGGCGAGGAGGTCAGTGCGCGTGCCGTCGCTGCCAATGTGCCGCCCAAGCTGCTGTTTCGGGATCTCGTGCCTGAGGGGGTCGTGGCCCCTGAGCTGCGCGCCCGGTTTACAGGGATAAAATCGGGTTCGGGAACGTTCCGGATGAACGTGGCTCTCTCCGAGTTGCCTGATTTTCTCTGCCGGCCGGGAAAAAACACTCAGGACCATCATGGCGCCGGCATCATAATCGGTCCCTCAATCGACTATCTGGAAAGCGCTTGGCTTGATGCGCGCCGGTACGGGTGGTCGCGTGAGCCGGTTGTAGAGATGCTCATTCCCTCAACCCTCGATAAAACTCTTGCGCCTGAGGGGCGGCACGTGGCGAGTCTGTTTGTACAACACGTGGCCCCACATCTTCCCGAGCCGCGTAGCTGGAGCGATAATACCGAAAAAGAAGCCTTTGCCGACCTTGTGATCGATACGGTGGCTCAGCATGCCCCCAACTTCAAACCGGCGGTCATTGCACGGCAAATCCTGTCCCCACTCGATCTGGAGCGCCGGTTCGGCCTGGTTGACGGCGACATCTTCCATGGTGCGCTGTCGCTCGATCAGCTCTTTTCCGCCCGCCCTGTTCTCGGCTATGCCAACTACCGTCTGCCCGTCTCGGGTCTCTATCTGTGCGGATCGGGGGCCCATCCCGGCGGTGGTGTAACAGGTGTGCCTGGTCATAACGCTGCATGTGCCATCATTCATGATCTAAAAGGCTGGCGGTCTATATTGCCGTGATGCTGAGCCCCAAGGAGCGACAAATGCAATTCGGTCCCACGATTCCCGTTTTAAGAAGTTTCAACGAAGAGCTAGCCCGCGACTTCTACATCGGGTTCCTCGGCTTCAAGGTCGACTGGGAGCACAGGTTCGAGCCGGCAACGCCGCTCTACATGCAGGTGTCGCGAAGCGAGTGCCTGCTCCACCTCTCCGAGCATCATGGCGATAGCTCACCTGGTGGCAGCGTACGTGTCTATGTGGAAGATCTTGATGAGCTGCATAAGGAAGTGACCGGCCGCCAATATGCGTTTGCGCGGCCCGGCATCGAAGACATGCCCTGGGGCACACGCGAGATGACGATTGCGGATCCGTTTTCGAACCGTCTGATCTTCGTCGATGCAAAAGAGTTGGCCCCAAGGCGCTAGGTCAATGCGGCTCGATCTGACCTAAGACACGCAATGATCAGGATCACGCATAGTATTGCGATTGACGAGAAAGATCTGGAAGAGCGTTTCATCCGCGCGTCGGGTCCCGGTGGCCAAAACGTTAACAAGGTCTCGACCGCCGTTGAGTTGCGTTTTGATGTGCGAAACGCAACGTCGCTGCCGACGCATGTGCGCACTCGATTGAAGCATCTTGCCGGGCGTCGGTTCACCGACGAGGGCGTGATTGTGATCCGTGCTGAGCGTTTCCGCACCCAAGAACGCAATCGCGAGGATGCGCGCGAGCGCTTGTTCGCCCTCATTCGCCAAGCGGCCGTCGTTCCCAAAAAGCGCATTCCCACCAAGCCGACCCGCGCGTCGAAAGAGCGTCGGCACGAAGACAAAGTAAAGCGCTCGCGCGTCAAGCAACTTCGCCGCGTCAAACCCGATTTGGGATAGAGTACGATTGTACGTGTTTGGAACTGTGCCGCTCTTGGCAGCGTTTCAATTCGAGAGCCGATTTTCCGCTCGTGATGTTACAGTCGCGTCGGGTGCGGCTGAAAATTGAGTTGAACGCGCCGTAGATTTCATACGATCCCACGGCAGGGGTCACGTTTCTTCGAAGGAGGGGCAGGCGGGGTGCTCGAACGTCTCAATCTTGCGACACGGTGGCTTAAGGTTCCCGAGGGAATTCGCTCGAGGCTCGAAATGACTTGGAGCGTTTTCCGCATGGCCATTTTGGAATGGTCGCGCCACAACACCAGCCTAATGGGCGCGGCCTTGGCGTATTACGCCGTCTTCTCTTTGGGGCCGCTGTTGTTGATTGTCACCGCCATTGCCGGTCTAGTCTATGGCGATGAGGCCGTCCGCGGAGAACTCGTTGGCGAATTCAAGGGCGCGCTCGGTGAAACAGGCGCCCGCGCTGTCGAGGCAGTTGTGGCCGGTGCGAGTTCAGTAGAGAGTGGACAGATTGCGGCCGTGGTCGGCATCGCGCTGCTGATATTCGTGGCGCTCTACGTCGTTACCGCCCTCAAGACAGCGCTCAACACGATCTGGAACGTAGACGCCAGTCAGGAGGCCGCTGGGTGGTGGTACCTGCGCACGTATTCCACATCGTTCGCGGGGATCATCGTTCTGGGCGTCTTGGTGACGGTTTCGCTCTTCGTAAGCGCGGCGCTAACTGCACTCGCTGAGGATTTATTCGGCGCATCCCAGGGTCGCGTCGTGCAGATAGCTGACTTCGCCGCCTCGTTGGTGGTGCTCACGATTTTCTTCGCGGCTTTGTTCAAGTGGTTTCCCGACACCCACGTCGCCTGGCAAGATGTTTGGCTGGGTGCGGCGTTCACGGCGCTGCTCTTCAATTTCGGAAAGATGGCGATCAGTTGGTACATCGCAACGCGAAGCTTTGAATCGACATACGGTGCGGCTGCTTCTGTCCTAGTATTACTCTTATGGGCGTACTACGCCGCCCAAATCGTCCTATTTGGTGCTGAAGTAACGCACGCCTATGCTCACGAGCGTGGCTCGCGGCGGCGCGAGAACGGCGAACGGACATCGAAACACTGCACCGATGTTCCGGGAGCAGCGTAACTGGTTGTGCAGTCGCCTCGCGGAACAAATGGTATGCGCCCGCGTTTGCTCCCCACAGTGAAGAGAGGTGGAGTGTTATGCGCAGTATTTTCCTGTGGTTTCTCGGTGTCCCGATTGGCGTGATTATTCTGCTCAACGTGACAGGATTTCTCGGATAAGAACGCGCGCTACGATTGAGGTGCTTGTCCCATGCCTGCTCAATCCAAGGCTCAGCAAATGGCTGCAGGTGCCGCCCTTGCTGCTAAACGCGGTGAGACGAAAGTGTCGAGCCTCAAGGGCGCTTCCAAGTCGATGTACGAGTCGATGACAGAACAGCAGCTTGAGGACTTCGCTGAAACGCCGCGCAAGAACCTGCCCAAAAAGAAACGCTCCGCAAAAGATTAGGGCGCGGGTTCGTGTTGGGGCCTGCCGCCCCTACCGTCAAATAGTAGAACGTGCCACACTTGGCGCCTCATCCGATCACGAGGGCCCCGGGCGATGGCGCAGCAACGCGAAAAACTCACTAAGCAAAACATTCTCGGGCTCGTTGCTATGGCGGTCGGGGTCTTCGTCATCGGCAACGATTTCACGGCCTTGTCTGTCGCGCTGCCCCACATGGAGCGCACGTTCGGTGCCGACGTCACCACGGTACAGTGGGTGATCAACGGTTATGCGCTTGTCTTCGGCGTTCTCATCGTCACCGGCGGACGTCTCGCCGATATGTTTGGCCGCCGGAAGATTTTCTTCATCGGCTCGGCGATCTTTGCCGGCTTTTCGCTCGTTGGCGGCTTGGCTCCCGACATCTGGACATTACTTGTGGCGCGCGGGCTTATGGGCATCGGCGGCGCGATGATGTGGCCGGCCATTTTGGGTATGACGTATTCCCTTGTGCCCCAAAGCCGCGCGGCCATGGCCGGCGCTCTCGTCCTGGGTGCGGCAGGCTTTAGCAATGCAGTCGGCCCGTTGCTCGGGGGCACACTTACCGATCTCCTGAGCTGGCGCTGGATTTTCTATCTCAATCTGCCTGTTGCTGCTTTTGGTGTCGCCGTCACGATGTGGACCGTTCCAGCCGATCACCCCGACGATGAAGATAAGCGTATTGATTATCTCGGCGTCACCACCCTCTCGATCGCTCTGTTTTCATTGCTGGTTGCGCTTGATATGGGCACCGATTTGGGGTGGACCCATCCCGCCATTATTGCCCTCTTCACCGTGGCAGGGCTGGGGCTCATCGTCTTTGCCTTCGTCGAGCGCCATGCGGGCCACAAGGCACTGATACCCGACGACGTCTTGAACAATCAGGCGTTCTTCGCCGCGTTCCTGGCGACGCTCCTGTCGTCAGCCATCTTCTTTGCGGCGCTCGTTTATCTACCTCAGTTCATGTCGAAGGAATTGGGATTCAAGGCGATCGAGTCGGGCGCCGGGCTGCTTCCTGTCATGGGCGTTTTTGCACTCACCTCGTTCTCCGCCGGGTCGTTTTATGAGCGATTTGGTGCGAAGGTGAGCGTCGCAGGTGGAGCTGCACTTCTTTCGGTAGGTATGTTCATCTTATCGTTCATAACGTCGAACACGACGTATAACGAGCTCATTCTCGGCATGGTCGTGCTCGGGATGGGCATCGGTCTGTTCTATTCGTCGATCACCACTGCCGGGATTACCGCCCTAGATAAGTCGCGGTCCAGTCTCGGAGGCGCTATCATTTACATGGCTGAAATTGCCGGCGGCGCGATCGGGCTCGGTTTCAACACAGCGATCGTTGTTTCGGCCGATTCACTTGCGGAGGGTATCGGCCGGGCCTTTTTGGTTGATTCAGCGCTGGCGCTCGGCGCGGTTGCGTTCGGACTCTTATTTATCGGCGGCCGGGTCGACCGGGAGACGTTAAATACGCTTATTCACCGCCACCGTGCGCATGGGTGACAGACCCGGCTCGCGCCCGGGCGGCAGGTCTGCTAGAGCACGCGGTCATGAGCACAAAGTTCGCCCAATTGGCCCCTGATGCCCTCTTAAGGCCGGCGCAGCCAGAAAAGACTCCGAAAGTCGGTTTCGTCTCGCTCGGCTGCCCGAAGGCTCTCGTCGACTCTGAGCGCATCATCACCAAGTTGCGCGCTGAGGGCTATGCCATTGCACCGGACTACGACGATGCCGACGTGGTCGTCGTCAATACCTGCGGGTTCTTGGACTCAGCCAAGGCCGAAAGCCTGGACGCCATCGGCGAAGCCATGGCCGCCAACGGCCGCGTCATCGTCACCGGCTGCCTCGGCGTGGAAGAAGACCGCATCCGCTCAGCCCATCCCGGCGTCCTTGCCGTCACCGGCCCGCACCAATACGAGCAGGTCGTCGAAGCGGTGCACGACGCCGTGCCCCCGCTGCACGATCCCTTCCTCGATCTCGTGCCGCCGGAGGGTCTGCATCTCACGCCGCGCCACTACGCCTATGTGAAGATCTCGGAAGGCTGCAACAATCGTTGCTCTTTCTGCATCATTCCGCACTTGCGCGGCGATCTCGTCAGCCGGCCGGCATCACACGTCCTGACAGAGGCCGAGCGCCTTGTTAAGGCCGGCGTCAAGGAGCTCTTGATCATAAGCCAGGACACATCGGCCTACGGCGTCGATCTCAAATACGCCGAAAGCCAATGGAAGGGCCGTACGGTCGCCGCGCGCTTTCAAAACCTGTGTGAGGAGATGGGCGAACTCGGCGCGTGGGTGCGCCTGCACTACGTCTATCCTTACCCGCACGTCGATGCGGTCATTCCACTGATGGCGGAGGGCAAGATCCTCCCCTACCTCGACATCCCCTTTCAGCACGCCTCACCGAGCGTGCTCAAAGCCATGCGCCGGCCGGCAGCGGCAGAAAAGACTTTGGATCGCATCAATCGTTGGCGAGAAATGTGCCCGGATCTCGCCATCCGCTCCACCTTCATCGTCGGCTTTCCAGGCGAGACGGAAGACGACTTCCAGATGCTGCTCGACTGGATGCGCGAAGCCAAGCTCGCGCGCACGGGCTGCTTCCGCTACGAGCCGGTCGAAGGCGCCAAGGCCAACGATCTGCCGGGCGCCGTTCCAGATGAGGTCAAGGAGGAGCGCTGGCATCGTTTCATGGCCGTTGCACAGGAAGTAAGTGCGGAGAGGCTTGCCGGCTTCGTCGGCCGCGAGATTGATGTGATCATCGACGAAGTGGACGAGGAAGGCGCGCTGGGGCGCTCGCAATGGGACGCGCCCGAGATTGACGGCAGTGTGTTTTTGAACGGTGACACCGACGTTAAGCCTGGCGACATCGTCAAAGCCCGCATCGCCCACGCCGACGAATACGACCTTTGGGGCGAGCGGGGGTAACTCTGCGGCGCAGCCCCGTCGTCCCCGAGGTTAAATGCCTCCCCTTGCACACTGAAGCCCGGGAAATTGATTGTTCCGTACGTGCGAAAGTCGGCGGACATTCTGTGAGACGCGCGAAGGTGCCGAATATCCGGCTAGGTCTTCGTTTCGATCACTGCGCCCGCTTCTTTGGTCTGTAACGACTGCCCCTCAAACATGCCAGGGTGCGTTTTGACGACGAAGGGAATCTTCGCGTAATAGGGCAGCGTGGTCTTCATGTGCTCAAACAAAATCGCATTCGTTTGAGCGTCATCCAGTGCCTCGACTTCATCCTGAATGCGCCGGCTCAGCTCCGCGTAAAGCTCATCGGAGTGCTCATCGACTCGTTCGCCATAGATGGTCGCAAACTTCTCCTGCAGCTCCGGCAGCAACTCCCGCGCCCTTGGTATGCGGAAATACTCCTTTAAGACAGCTTGCGATTCCTTATGCAGCCGCCACAACATGAAGATGTCGGGCCATCCATCCTCATTCGCGTATAGAATGTAGGTTTCGGTGCTGCCGCCCTCGCGCCCGCGCGTCAATCGAACAGCTCCGGTTTCGGGATCTTGGCTCGCGGTCACGAGTTCGAGCCAAGGAACGACAAAGTACTGCTCGTCCTCTCGGGCTTCACGCAACCATCGCGGCAGTTGAAGCTCTTGCTCCTTAAACGCCTGATCAAGTCCCATGGCACCCGCCACCGAAAGATGGGGCGATGCGGCTTTGGCAAGCCCATAAGCGAAGTTCTTGGTCTTGCCGGTTAGGTCGGCGATCCTCTCACCGTGCGGGAAGAATGCCAGGCCCTCGTCAGTGAAAACGATAACGCCGGGCGGTAGATCTGCGATCTTATTGTTGGTTCCGGCTTTGCCGCCGTGTTCGACGGCCTGAGCGGCAAGCGGTTGCTTCAGCTCAGCAGCGATGACCTGAAGATCAGCCACCACGCGCAGCCCATTCGGGCGTGGAACCGAATTAGTGCGCTTCTCCTTTATTCGCGTAACGGATCTGGGCCCCGACACTATGTCATCCACATATGTCAGACAGAAGAGAACGACATATTTTGCGATCTTCATTGCCAGCCACAGCAGGACCAGCGCAGGCACAACCCAGAAACTTCCCATGATGTCGCTGGTGAGGAGGTAATAAGCACCGATAACGAATGTTGCGGCTTCCGCCCACCATGAGATGTCCTTGTTGCGCTGTGAGTTGCGCGCCTTCTCAAGAGCAGACTCGAGTTGGTCTTGTGTATCCGCCCCAAACGCGCCCTTCGGTAGCTTCTGCGGTTTTGGTGTCTTGCTGTCATTCATGGGACTGCGCCAAGCTCATGTACAAGTTTTCAATTTCTTGGTCGCTGACGTTGGTGCGCCAAACGAAGAATAACGCCACCAGTCCGCGTCCGATGTAGATGATGCAAAGGGCCAGAAAGAAGAACCGGACGTTCCAGATGATGGCGCCCGTCATGAGGCCAGAAGACATGATGAGCGTTGTTATTCCGCCAGCGACCAGCAGAAGAAATGCATAGAAGAACACCCTCAATGCATGTTGCTTGTTTGACTGAGAAATTCGGCGAAACCTGCGCGCAACAGCCGAGAAAATGGCGGCCTTTGGGAAGTCTTCTTTGACAAGGTCTTCCATGACCATGCGGACATTCAGTCCCTGCCGCACGAGCTCGCCGGCGCGGATATAGGCGGTGTCATGGATGCCGGCGTCGTCCTCTTGAGGCATGGCGGGGACCACCAAAGAGGCTGGTTAAAGACACGATGTGGAACACTCGGATGCTAGCCCAAAGGTATGTCACGGACTAGATGAATCGAAACCGACCACGGCGAGATTGACATACTTTGGTTGGATCGGAAGGTTGGAGCAGTGAACAGAACGCCGGCCACCGCTCGACGAGCGGCTACGCGTTTTGTTGGTGCCCAACTGTCGGCGTTTTCTCAATGGAGAAACGTGAGTGCTGCACCATGACGTTGGCCCTGATCGTCTAACTGGAAAGACTGCTCGGTCTACTGGACCGGGTGTTGTGGGTTCAAGTCCCGCTCAGGGCAACCCCCGGCGTCACCGGCAACGCTCTGCGAGACCCTTGCCTCGCTCACCACAGAAGCGAAGACGGAAGGATGGAGTGGGGTGAGGAAACAAACCGTCCCAAGCGTCCAGAGGCTCTGAAGGCCGACCAAAGACCTCGCCAGCCCAGCGTGGCCCCGACTTTCCGTTTGGCCCGATCGGCATGCCGCCCGCGCAGGCCTTCGGCTCCATACTGTTCGTAGATTTGAAGGTTGATCGCGGCACCGACCAGCCCAAGATGCGTGAATGCCTGAGGGAAATTGCCGAGGAACGCATGCGAGCGGGGGTCAATCTCTTCGGAGAACAACCCGACATGGTTGGCGCCATCACACAGGTTGTCGAATAACGTTCGAGCATCGTCGGCGCGATCAAGACACAGCAGCGCGTCAACCAACCAAAAGCTACAAATGAGAAAGGCACCTTCGCTACCCTCTATGCCATCGCTCGTTTCATAGCGCTTGAGATAGTCGCCGTCCCTCAGATGCTCCTCGATCGCGTCGACGGTGTTGGTGAGTATTTCCCCACTGATGGGAAAGCCAAGCATCGGCAACAGCAGAAGGACTGAGTCGACGTCATCTTCCTCATAGGAACTGCGGAACCTTCGCTTGCCGGCGGTAACACCGTTGGTGCGGATGTCATGAGCAATCGCCGCTTTCGTTTGGGCCCAATCGTCTCGGTGGCCGAGGATCGACAGTGCTCGGTCAAGGGCAACCCAGCACATGACCTTACCGAAAACATGATGCCGAGGATTCCCGCGAATTTCCCAGATCCCGTGGTCCGGCTCGTGCCAATGCGCCGCTACGTAGTCGGCGAAGGCTTCGAGTACGTGCTTGCTGCGCCGATCAAACCTACCCCCCAAGGCATGGAACAGATGGGCCCAATCAAGCACTTCGCCAAAGACATCGATTTGTTGTTGGTCGTATGCGCCGTTTCCGGTTCGCACCGGACGGCTTCCTCCATAGCCATCGAGATGCGTGAGTTGACTTTCAGCCAGATCCGTCTCGGTCTCGATGCTATACATGATCTGGATCATCGGCAGTGACTTGATCCAGCACGAACGAAGGAACCCGGCGAACTGCCTCGCCTCGCCGCCATAGCCAAGCACGGCCAGGGCGTAGAGCATGAACGCGGAGTCGCGCAGCCAGCAATAGCGGTAGTCCCAGTTTCGCAAGCCTCCCATTTCCTCCGGCAGCGAGCAGGTCGGCGCTGCGACCAAGGCACCGGTGGGTGCGTACGTGAGCAGTTTTAGGAGAAGCGCGCTGCGCAGCACGTGCGGTTGGTGCGAGCCACGATACCGGCAATAACCCGCCCACTCGGTCCAAAATGCCTTCGTAATTTCGAAGACTTCTTTGGTTCGTTCCACGGATGCGGCGTTAGTCAGCGGCCGAGTGGTCAGGATGAACTGACGGCTCTCATTTGCGTTGATGTCAAATTCGCAGGCTGCCGTATCGCCCTCAATTGTCGGCGTCTGGCTGAGGTAGAGCCTCGGGCCATCCTTAGCGGCAATGCAGTCGTCCTCGTGAGTCAGGTCCGCTTGTTGGCGGGCAAAGTCCACAGATGGACGATACGCCAGTCGCATTGGGACGCGTCCCTCAACGCCCTCGACAATGCGCACCAGCCAACCGGGTGCGACCAAACTCACATAGTCGTGCGTGGACGAACCTTGTTGGCGCCCAACCGGCATGAAGTCGCTAACCGTGACTTTCCCGGTGTCGGTTTGAAACGTCGTACGCAAAATGTTGGTTGATTCGATATACATTTGGTCGGAACTGAATTCGGCGCATGGTTGGATGGAAAAGAAGCCGCCGCGATCCGCATCCAGCAGCTTCAAGAACACGGGGTCTGCATCGAAACGTTTGAGGCAACACCAATCGACAGACCCGCACCAGCTGACGAGCGCCGAGCCGTGGCAATCACCGATGACCGCATAGTCGCGTATCGGCTGATATTCCGATTCATTTGTCGGCACGTTCGCCTCCAGATCAAAGGTCAAATGAGGCCGCAGCGCTTGCTATCCTTATCACTTTCGCTCGTGCATCTTATCCGTTACGCAATCGAGCATCTCTCCCCCCGTCATGGCGGAACCCTGCGACTATAAGATTGCGGGGAGAGGAAGCCCTCACGGGCCCGAGCCTTGACAACCCGATGACCCCATGCGCTTTTCCCGCGACTTGAGGGCAAGGGGCCCGAAATCGGGACGAGACGGAAGAATGGCGCAGAAGAAGGCGAAGACTGAGACCAAGAAAAAGGCGGCAACGGAGGCCGGCAACGCCGCACCTGCAACCTTGCATCGCTATCGATCGCACACCTGCGGGGCGCTGCGGGCGGCAGACATCGGCAAGGAGGTGCGGATCTCAGGCTGGGTGCATCGCGTGCGCGACCACGGCGGCCTCCTCTTCATCGACCTGCGCGATCATTACGGGCTCACTCAAGTCGTCGCCGATCCCGATAGCCCTGCCTTCAAGGTCGCCGAGACGGTGCGCTCCGAATGGGTGATCCGCGTCGATGGAAAGATCCGCGCGCGGCCCGAAGGCACGCTCAACGCCGATCTGCCGACGGGCGAGGTCGAGCTTTTCGCAAACGAGATCGAAGTTCTCTCCGCGGCAAAGGAGCTGCCGGTTCCCGTCTTCGGCGAGCCAGATTATCCGGAAGACCTGCGCCTGCAGTACCGCTTCCTCGATCTGCGGCGCGAGACGCTCCACAACA
>CAZUKP010000058.1:0-11681 GCA_964620915.1 uncultured Hyphomicrobium sp.
CAGCTCAAGGTCCTGACGACGTGGCCCGGCGGTCGCCGCCCATGGCCGGACCAGCGAGCCCGCTGACGATGTGACCGCACCCCCGGCACGGCACGCAACCGACGTGGGCGCCGAAAGGCTGCCGGAATTTACATCGGATGGCGGTCGTTTGGCGCCCGCGCTCCCTTGCTCTTTGACACACCTCGGGATTCACATCCGCGAGAACGATGACGCTTATCTCCCTCGCCCCATTTCACATCCGCTCATGGGGAGAGGACATGCACCCATCAACACCCGCCTCGCCAGCGCCAAGCCGCGGAGTGACCAACCGCATATGACGCGCTAGTCTTGGTGGACGATCCTCGCCTCGACCCGTCGCCGGAGAAAGCCCCGTGTCGCAAAGTGCCTCGCCTGCACCTTCTCCTGCGCCGCCGTCCATCGCCACTGCAGCGCTCGTCTTCCTCGGCGTCGGTCCGGCCATGGGCGCCGTCGTGTTCGCTGTGTTCTTCGCAGTCGTCGGCTTTTTCAACATGGGCCTCGGCGCGCTGCTGGCGGCAGTGTTCTATTCCGCCTGGATCTTGCCGTGGCTCTATATCGCGTTCGGGGTGCCGTTCCTCTTCACCGGCATCGTCTATGCCATCGCGGCGCAGCGTTACGCGCGGCCGTCCCTGCTGATGGCGCTCATGGTGGGCGCGGGCGTGTTCACCTCCTATCTTGCCCTTCTCTATCTGTTCGGATGGCTGGCCACCGCCGGCGGCCTTGCGATATCGGGAGCCGACGCCCTGACCACTTCGAAGTTCCTTTCCAATCTTGGGACGCTGGCCGGGGCCATGGCGATCGGCGTGGTGCCGTCATGGTGGCTGGTGCGGAAACGCGGCGCAATTGACACCGGCGCACTGCTCCGTACACGTCCGAATCATTGTAACTAGGATGTCTTCATCGTTGGAACATGAGCGGGGAGACTGACCGATGAGAGCCACATACGAAAAACCTACCTTGGTGAAACGCGAAGCACTGAGCCAGATCACGGCCGGGCATTCCTGTAATGTGAGCGGCTATGGCGGCTATTGCGCTCCAACGCCCAAATAGCAGGATCGCAGTTTTGACGTTACGAAGGGGCTCGGCCTTTTGGCCGGGCCCTTTTTTCAGCCGCCATCAACACACCCCTCGCCGCGTCATAGATCCCGGCTACCTCACTCTCGCGCGGGCCCGCGACGTTGAGATCGAACGCAGCCTCCGCGCACGCTGGCCGCCCTACACTTATCCCCGCCTCCCCATCTGCGCTTACACTTGCGCCGCCCGTTCCAACAGCCAGGGGCGCAGACGTGCGCTGGCGGACTTGCGCGGAGCGGGCCGGCACATCGGGAGGCGACCATAAGCTGTCGCCTGGTCCACCCTGCCGTCAATTAATTTCGTAAAGGAAAGGCGACCTAAAGACGGGCGGCGGCGCAAGGAAACGCAAACACAATCGACCACGCCCATCGGCGACCCCAGTCCCATCCAGCCTTGCGTTTGTCGGCACAGCAAATCATCGTGCCCTAACCAAGCGCACCTATGAGCACTCGTTTCGCCACTGCATAAATCCCGGCCGCCTCGCTCTCGCGCGGGCCCGCGACGTTGAGCACAATTCTGCGCCGCCGATCAGCGAGCCAGGCGCGCACCGCATCACTCGCACCAACATCAAACGCATCCACCACCACGTGCGGCCGGCCAAGCTCTTGGGCGATGCCCACTGTCAACGCCGTCCCGGGTGACGCGTCCAACCCGCCCGCACCGATCAGGATCAGCGTGCGATCGCTGTCGCGCACGTTCGCCCGTGTGCGCTCAGCCGGGTCGGCACTCGGCGTCGGCGTCAGCTCCGGGTAAACCGCCAACAGTCCCGGCGGATCGGGGAAGTCCTCCGCCCAGCCGCCCTTGGGGCACCAACCTCCATAGGGAATCTCAAGCGCGATCGCCGCATCGATTGCGGCGCGGTCAACACCGCTCTGGCCGCCTGAGACGATCTTCATGGCACCTCCTTCTGGCAGCGATCCCGGCCTACTCAAACCTTGCGTTTTGTGGCTCGTCAAACGATCGTATCGCGATCGGCCTCTCCACAACGGGGCGCATCCCATTTCATTGTTAATTGACCGCGCAACGCGCAGCCGGCGGAAACATGATCGACCAAATTTCTTCGGGATCACAGCCGCGCCCGCAATGGGTAACGCCCAAGCTTACCGCCGGCCTCACCGGTATCGGCCTGCTGGCGGCACTCTACGCGGCGTTCACCCTGCCGATGACCGCACTGCCGCTGTACCCGAAGATTTTCATGGTCGGCGCGCTCGCGCTGTCGATCACCTGGAACTTGATCATCTCCCCGCGCAGCTTCACCGCCGGTTACCTCGGCGGTTTGTTGTTGATGTTGATCGGCTGGCGCATCGCGGCCGTGCTCGACGTCGCAAGCGTGACCTATCTGCTGTTTCCGGCCTTCATCGCGTTCGTCGCGCAATTCTTCGACGCCATGCGCGCCGACCTATCGCGCGGCGGCGCGGCACTGATGGACTGGTCGCAATGGCAGCTCGCCTTCATACGCATCTATATTGGCTTCGACATGGTGCCGCACCTCACCGAAAAGCTGTTTACCGGCCCCGGCGGGCGGGCACTTGACGTCGAATATTTCGCCACGCACGGCTTGCCCGCGCCGGAGGGTTTCGTCATCCTCGCGGGCCTGTGCGAGTTCGGCATCGCGATCGGCATCGGCATGGGCTTGCTGACGCGGCTCGCCGGTTTCTGCGCTGTGCTCTATTTCCTGGTTGCGACCCTGATCGGCGGCCACTTCTTCACCGGTTTCATTTGGGCCTCGCCCAACGGCGGCTGGGAGTATCCGGCGCTGATGATGGCGCTCTACTTGAGCTATGGCGTGGTCGGCGCCGGCCGCTTCTCGCTCGACCATGTGCTGAACGAGGCCAAGCTCATGCCGGGGCCGCTGCGCAGATTGGCAATGCGCGCCAGACGACCGAGCACAAGCCCACAGCCACCGCCCACCTGAACCGCCCAAACCAAACGGCGTTGCCAAATCATCACGAACGCACGCAAAGCGCGTTTTGGAGGAGGAGCGCGGAGCCATTGACACCGGGGCATTGATCAGTGTGCGGCCGAATCACTGTAACTAGGACGTCTTCATCATTGGAACATGAGCGGGGAGACTGACCGATGAACGCGACTTATGAAAAACCCACCTTGGTGAAACGCGAAGCACTGAGCCAGATCACGGCGCTTCAGTCCTGCAACGTGAGCGGCTACGGTGGCAAATGCCCAGGCTGACCTGACATCAGGAACGCACGTCTAACGTTATGAAGGGGCTCGGCCTTTTGGCTGGGCCCTTTTTGCACCCGCCATCGGCGCCCTCAACTCTTGCATTTGCCGCAGCGGCAAACGATCGTGTTGCTATCGGCAACGCGCAAAGAGCAAGGATAATGGCAGAGCAGGCACGAGTTCTCGTCACCGGCGGACGGGTTCCATCTTCGGTTGGCCTCGTGCACGCGCTTGGCCGATACGGCGCCCGGGTCGATGTCGCCGATACCTACAAGTTCGCCGTCGCCCTTCATTCGTCGTCGGTCTCTGAGGCGCACACCGTACCGTCGCCCGCCTTCGAGACGTTGGCCTTCATCGACGCCGTCGCCGACATCGTCCGCAACCGCGACATCGAGCTTGTCGTCCCATCCTTCGAGGAGGCCTTTTATCTCGCGCGCTATCGCAAGCGGATTCCGGCTCCGGTCTTCACCCCGGATTTCCAAGCCATTCGCGAACTCCATAACAAGGCAGCCTTCATCAACCTGTGCGCAGCCCTTGGCCTGCCCACGCCAAAGACCGTCATTGCCACGTCGCGCGCCGCGCTTGCCGACGCGGCCGGCCGTCTCGACCACTACCTTGCGCGGCCGTCCTTCTCGCGCGGGGGTGCCTATTGCCTCACCAATCACGGACCGCGCGCAGGCGAAATGCACATCGACGACTGCGAACCGAGCGAAGACAATCCGTGGGTGGTGCAGGAATTCATAGAGGGCAACGACGCCAGCACCCTCAGCATCGTGCGCGACGGCCAGGTGGTGGTGCATGGCGTCTACGAGCCGGTGATCGCAGCGACAGGCGGATTTTGCGTGAGCTTCACGTCGATCGAGGACTTCGGCACGTTGCCGGTCGCGCAGAAGGTGGCCGAGCATTTCGGCTACACCGGTTTCCTCTGCTTCGACTGCCGCAGGACAACCGATGGCTTCGTCATGCTTGAATGTAATCCGCGCCTCGATGCCGGCGTATTCCTGGCCCCACCGGAATGGGTGGGCGAAGCTCTCTTCGCTCAGCCCGAGCCCACGCGCATGGTCGCGGCCGGGACGACACGCCAATACGACGCCATCTTGGCCTCGACGGGACAGCTCCAAGCCACCCTGCGCGAACGCGTACGCTTGTTACTGACCAAGCCGGATGCACTCGCGGTCGGTCACGATCTGCTCCCACCAATCCTTTTCTACACAGGACGCCGCCATTGGAGCGCCATCGCCGAGCGTGAACATATCGACTATGTCGCCGCATTCGTTGGAGACGTCTCCTGGGACGGCTCACCGATGCCGGATGAACCGGCATAACGCGTCGTGATTAAAGCGCCTCCGACGAGGCACGCTTCGTGGTCGGCGAGGTGTTGACCATCGATGGCGGCTTCACCGCGCAATAGGCGATACGGCCGGTTCAACAACGGCAACGTCGATCTTGGCATTTGATCTGTTCGGCAGCCTATCAGCCTAATCGCTCGCCAAAATCTTGCGACGCTTCCAAACGGAAACAAAGCCGGTAACCAGCGCGACACCACCGTAAAAGAGCACAACAAAAATGCAGCCATCGCGGGCCGCCGCGATGAGCGATGCCTTCGCAACATCCTGTGCCGCCGGAATGTCACTGGGAAACATAGATGTCAGAACCAACAACGCGAGCATCGCGTTTTTGAGTGCGACCTCGACGACGATCGCGAGGACGTCTCGTGCAGGCAATCCACACACAAATGCAGCAAAGCGCGCCAGCTGAACCGCTCCGACGCAAAACACGATGATGGCGGCTGGACCCAACCAACCATAGGGCGCAAAGCGTAGGCGACCCGCGCCAAACGATCCGATGATGATCAGGGCAAGCAGACAAAGGCTTGCCTGCACCATGACCTTCGTGAACATGGCTTGCTGCTGCGCATTCACGTTAGCGCGCACAACCATTCCCACGAGCAGGGGCGCGATCAAGAACAGGCCGATGTCCAGCATGATCTGCGACTTGTCGATCTCGAAGTTGCCAGGCACCTCCACCATAACGAGCGTCGCCAATACGATCGGGGTGGCGATCAGACAGACGAAGGTCGTTATGGCAGTCAAAGCCACAGACAACGCGACATTGCCGTTGCCGATGAACGTCAGCAAGTTCGACGTCGAACCTCCCGGCATGGCGGCGATCAATGCGATGCCGGTTGCGATCCCGATGGCGCCCGACATCGACAACCCGCCGAAGCCCGAGGGCAGAACGCCGAGAAAAATCATGACGAGACCGGCCCACAACGGGACCAACAGGAGTTGGGCCACCATGCCCACAGCCAGTGCCTTCCAGGCAACGAATGTGTTCGCGAAATCGCGGACCGTTAGCGTGGCCCCCATGCCAAGCATCGACAAGACGACCATCGTCGCCGACAAGTCTCGCTCATACGCGCCAAAATTTGCGGAGAACCAGAACGGTTGGTCGAACATCACACCCATTTTGCGCTAAGGCCGCGAGACGTCGCCAGTCCTTGCGGGCAATGGCGCGCCCGTACATGGGCCACCGGCCCGGCGGCCTGGTCCTCGACCACGCTCGTCGGGCCGCAGTCCAGCTTAGCCGCCTAGCGCCCGGTCCTAGTCCTAATCCTTTGACTTGAGCAGAGCATCAAAGCTCCAGGGCCCTGGCCCGGCAAAAACGAGATAGAAGAAAACGAAACAGAAGAGTATCGCGGCGTCACCACCATTGTTCGTGGGGAATAGGTCTCGGGGCGCATGGGCCATCCAGTAGGCGACGGCCATCTGTCCCGACGCCAGAAAAGCGGCCGGTCGCGTCAGTAATCCGACAAGGATTGCGAGGCCGCACACGACCTCGATGACACCGGCGAACCACAACAGAGTGAACGCCTCGACCACCCGCTCCGTCGCCGGAAAGCCAAACAACTTCTGGGTTCCATGCAGAAAGAATATCAGCCCCGCGACCATACGCAGGATGCTCAAGATCCGTGGTTGCCATGCTGTCAGCGTTTCCATTTTCACCTCGTGTCGATGGCGCGCTCAGTGCGTTCCAACGCAAGCGACTGACGACCCTTTAGGCGAAAGCAGGCCGAACGCCTATAGCAGGCGGAGGACATTAACACGTTTTGCGGATCGTCCGCTTGGCGCGAACGCGGCCCCGACAAACAACCCTCCAAAAAAAGACCCCAACGGCAGTTCGCGGTTGTTCGCCGCTATGCCGTTGGGGTCTAAGAACCGAACTACCTGCAGGGGCTGAGGAACAGGCTTTCGCCCGGCCTCATGCACTCTGCAGGCATCGCGATCGGCAGCGCTTTACTGCTCAGCGCCAGCCTCGTCGCCGGCATCATCCGTGCCGGGATCCATAGGCTCGTCCATGGTGGTCGCATCGTCGCCTTCTTCCGCGAAAGCCGGCGCCTGAACAGCAGAGGTTATCAGCCCCGCGGCCAGGAGGGCCGCCAGAACAGTCTTCATTGTCATCTTCGTTTTCTCCAAAGGATGTGCGACCTCCGGTGCGGTCGGGGACAGCGACCTTCTAAAGGTCTACGTCCGCCGACTCACCCGCAGGGCCGGGATGGATTTGCATCCTCAATCAAAGCAAATTTTAGGCGGAGCTCCGACCACGGAACTGATAGCTCGCGAAGTGTTACCCGGCCGCTACGGTAGGCCTCAACGGTCGACTTCCGAACACCCCTTCGCGTCCGCTGGCGGGTGCTCAAAGAACCTCCTAGGCAGAAGCCCTTCGCTAGGTGTATTATGCGATCCTACCCCGGGGCCCGGACTAAACTGTCCGGGCTTTTGCGTGCCCGGCCGAAACCTTCTTGTCCGGTACAAATAGAACCATTGGGGTGTTGATGGTTCTCAATCGACTCAGAGAAAGTCCACGAACATGACAACCAGATCGATCGTCCTGATCATACTAGCGGCCGCCATCATTGTAGGGGGTTGGTTCCTCTATCAGAACTCGGAACAAGCCTCGACTCCGGAGGCAACGGCTCCGGCACCAACCGAGTCTGCGGCTCCTGCTGCTCCAGCAGCCGAGACGCCAGAGGAACCGGCACAACCGCAACCAGTCGCGCCTTAATTACCGATAATGCCGCTCAGTCGGTCACGTCTGCCTCACCATCCAGCGCTGCTATTAGCAGGCGCATTGGTGAACTGGAAGCCAAGCTCAACCGACGAACGACATGGCTGGTGCTGTTGGCATTTTCAGCCCTTGCCGAACTTCTCGTTGCAATCGAGGTCATGCGTCAGACGCAGTGATGACCGGGGCGGTCAGCAGGACATCTGCCGACCGCCCTGTGTCAGGTTTTGAGGATGGCTTAAGCTCTAGTCTGACCAAGATTTGGGACTTGCCATCTGGCGCACTAGGACCAATTCGGCGAAGGCGCGTTGGTTAGTTGCGCGTGGCGCGCCAGTAGCCCGAGCACAGTCCCGAAGGTCCCGTCCCCGACCACCTGCCTTTGGCCGCCGTGCGGCTAAACCGTCCGGTCCCATTGGCGACGCGCGGGCCGGCGATTGCCTTCAGCCGGACACTTCCTGAGCCGGTGACGCGCCCGCCCAGGCGAATGGGGTAAAACGCGAAAAAGCCGCCAGTCGCATGAATGCGGCCGCCTTTTATCCCCATGCCGATCGGGATGGTTCCGCAATGGCCGCGCGTCGTCACAGCCGTCATGTTCCAGTTGCCGTCGAACCTACCCGCGACCGCGGGCGCAGCAGAAAAGATAGCGAATGAAGCGGTCGCCAGGGCGAAGGCGCACATACGATTGAAAATCATGGGAACCCCCATACGCGTGTTGCAATGCTTGTTGAACAAACTTTCCCGCCGGGGTGGTCCGTCGAGACTCGGTATTCGGCAACCACGGCGCTTGTCTCGTCGGCCCGCTCGCGTAGCCTGCACCAAATAGGGTAAGGGAGCAATCCGGGTTTGGTAGAACTGAGAAGGACCACATGAACATCAAGCGCGTGGGCACGCGGCAGATCGAAAGCGGTCCAGCCGACTACTTCACCGGAACGGTACGCATTGAGCGCCTCAGCCAGGCCGATGCCCCGGCGCGTGTCGCCGCCGTCAGCGTGACGTTCGCGCCGGGCGCCCGCACCGCCTGGCATACCCATCCGCTCGGCCAGACACTGATCGTCACTTCAGGGATCGGTTGGACCCAGCGCGAGGGCGGCCCGAAAGAAGAAATCCGTCCGGGCGACGTCGTCTCATTTGCGCCGGGCGAGAAACATTGGCACGGCGCGACGGCAACAACTGCCATGACGCACATCGCCATTCAGGAGGCGCTCGACGGCAAGGCCGTCGATTGGCTGGAACACGTCAGCGACGACCAGTACGGAACGTAAGAGTATCGGTATGGCCGGTATTTGTCTCTCACGCCTACACCGGCCTATCGGCGCGAAACACGCGAGAAGTGCTTCGCACCGGGACTATGAAGTGTCAGTAGCCGGGCCCAATGTAGATGCTGACCCCAGCAGGTCCATAGCCATAATAGTCGTCGGCATAATAGCCGCCGCCATACCCATACGGGGCATAGCCGTAGCCATAACCGTAGTCGTCGTTGCTACCGTAGCGACGCAGACTGTCTCGATCCTGACGGTTCAGGTAGGCGCCCTGGCGCTCCTTGGCGCGCGCGCCTTCAACGCCACTTAAGGACGAATCTGCCTGCACCATGGAGGGCGCAAACATCATACTCATCGCTGCGGCCGCGATGGCGTATTTCCATTTCATGGCATATCTCCTTTGCGATCACGGCCACACAAATGCGCACTAGGCTCGCATTTGCCGGCGGTCTTTCAATTAAACGCGAAGCTTGGAGGAGTGTTCCAAAGGCGTCGAAGCGCTATGATGCACTCCGGCCAATCGAGGGAGCCGTGATCATCAATCGGCAAAAACGCATGAGCCTACGGCGAAATCCGGCAAGTGTCCCCGCCATCGTCCTCGCACTCGCGATGGCCGGCCTGGCGGGCTGCTCGAGCGGTGGGCCGAACGGCGAGAGCACGCCGCCGATCGGCGCCATGCCAACCCCTGAGGCAGGCGTACGCTCCCAACCCGTCGTTCCCGGCCGCCCCGCGCGCGTCTTCATCTTCGCCGGCTTCGGCGACAAATGCGAAAGGGTCGCCTCCCCGCAGGTCAAAGTCGTCACGCCACCGGCCAAGGGCGATGTCACGTTCAAGCCCGGCCAGGAGACGACCATCCAGACCTCGGCGAAAGGCACCTGCATCGGCCAGACGGCCAAAGGCACCGGCATCTACTACACCGCGCGCGCCGGACAGACGGGGACCGACCGCTTCACCGTCACAGCCCTGCTGGCAACCGGCGAGACGTCAACGCGCACATTCGAGGTCCGAATCGCGGAGTAGGTGGGACGAATCGTTCTGGCGCCGCTTGCATCCCGCGGGCCAATCCTTGTATTCAGCCGGTCTGTTTCAAAGCCACTTAAGGGAGACACGTCCATGCCAATGATGTCGGATTCGCGCCGCAAGAAGATCCAGGCCCGACAGCGCAAGGCGGCCAACGCCAGAAATCGCGCCGCCAAGATCGCCAAACGCGAGCGCAACGCCCAAAAGAAAACCGCCAAGGCCGGCTAAAGCGGCTCGGTTCAGCGACACCTAGTCGTCCTGACAGCGTTAGGTGCAGCCGACTAGGGCGCGTCGACCTTCTGCCCCTCAAACGTGGCCGTCACGACCTCTTTCAACGCGCTCTTGTCCAGGGGATTGCCGTCAATCGGTACGAGGGACAAGGTCATCGTCCCTAAGAGTTTCTCGGTCGCCGCATCAAATGATCCTTCAAGATCGAGACGCCCGATCTTTTGCTCGGGGAAACTCGGCGTCACGAACGTAAAGTCCAGGATCGTTGCCAGAAACCGCGTGGCGCCATCTTCATCCGAGACGCAGCTCCAAGCCCCGCGTCCGTCGCTGAAGGGCCCAAAGCCTGGCCCGCCCGCATCGCCGGAATCGGTAAAGAAGGCGTGCCCGCCGTTTGTCAGCGAGATCAGGCTGCGGCTTGCGAATTTTTTGCCGTCGTCTTTGGCGTCGTTGATCGTCAGAAACGTTCCGACCGCATCGAGACATTTCGAAAGCGGCAATCCCGCCCCCTCCGCGCGCACGCCAGACGCGCTGACACAAGTGGCGACCGCAACGGCTAGGGCCAAAACGGCCAGAGTTGGACAGCGTTGCGGCTTCGGCATCGGGCGGCTCCTGGTTTCCCTCATCGCGGCGGGCTCGCCGCGATCACTTAACATGCATGTTCGAAATCATGCGCTCAACGTCCGCCGGCTCAATCGATTTGCGCCGCCCCAAGATCGGTGAGGAAGATCTCAGCCCCCGACAATCGGATCCAGCCTTGTTCGACGCCATACTCAAGACCACCAACACAGTCCGCGAGCGCGCCGCCGGAGTCCACAAACTCTTTTTCCAATTCCTTCAATAGCCGGCACCCGCCTACGCGGACGTTCGAATGCTTCAAGAGAGCGAGAATCGTCTCAGCGTGGGGTTTGGCTGTCGAAGGCGCAGTCATGATCTCACCCTTCTAACGAAACTTTGACCCGCATCCAACCCGGAGTCCGCGGCGCCGGCGGCCGCCAATGGCTCAGCCGGTGATCCATGCGAGTGCCTGTGCTTCCTCATCACCCTTGAAGTGGCGCACCTCAGCGCTCACGAAATGGCGCGCTATCGCCGGTGCCACGGAAAGCAAACTGGAGTCGCTGACCAGCGCCACCTTTGCGATCTTGGCCTGATGGTCGCGAATGAATTTGAAGTGCGAGATCGCGCCCTCGAGGTCCTCCCAACCTGGGAATCCGGGCGCGCAGATCATAAGGCCCTTCAAGCCGCCATGCGCTTCGATATAGGCGTCGGCGTCCTTCGACAGAGCGGCGAAGTCGTCGGCCGAAAGGGGGCCCGTCGGGCGCACAATGAGTACACCTGTTTCCGGAGAAAGATTGTGCTCGATCGTCATAACACCTCCGCCTCGGTGCGGTTGTCGACCTCTCATACGGCAGTCTATCACCGCCGCAGCAGATTCCCACGGTTGATCACTCTGACCACAGCTTTCGGCCATGACGAACTTGCTCGTTTTCGGGGCTGCACTATGCTTGCGCAGCCGCTCTCAAAGCGCAGGGGAATTCGCAAGACACCATCCAATTTGGCCTATCCTCGGCTCGTCCGCGCCCGCAACGCAAAGGAGCGTCGTGCAATTTCCATGACCGAAGGACAAAGTGACAAAGCTGGCGGCGCGAGTGAGACGGCGAGACCATTTAAAAAGGTCCTTCGGATCACCATCGCGTACATTATTCTCGCGGCAATATTGATTGCCCCATTTTTCCTGTTCCAATTGGACTCCAGAACCGCTTGGATCATCGGGTCCTTGGTCTACATCATCGTGCCAGGCGTCATCCTGCTCGCGATCCGGACCGGTGGCCAAGGCGG
>CAZUKP010000058.1:11781-18997 GCA_964620915.1 uncultured Hyphomicrobium sp.
TTGTACTACTCGATCGTTGGACCGGCCCCTGATCCGTTGGTCGCCGGAACCACGGCCGTGGATCGGTTGTTGCGCGGCGCCATCTGGGATTTCTTCGAGGCCTACCACATCTCTTTCATCGACCCGCCGGAAACGAGTTGGGCGTTTCAGACAATCGATTTCTTGATCCGCACGACGATGTCCGTGTTTGTATTTGTCGGGCTCGCCTGGGGCTTCGTTCTTTGGAAATATCGACGTCAGTACAAAAAGGAAATGAGAATACTCTACACCAAGTACCTATTCATAGACGCGCTCCGGCGTCAGGTTCACGATTGGGCGCAAACGATACCGCAGCAAGTCGGCGACGAAAGAGATGTCCGGTCAAGATTCGACAGAGTTGTCCTACCGCGGCTGTGGAGCGACGAGGGACCCCAGACCGACCTGGATTTTCACGAGTACAAGGCGGCCTACGAGCAAAGAAAAGCCGAAATCCAAGCCAAAGGGGAACCCTTGTCAGATCTTTTGGACGTGGATGTCCCGCTCATGGAAGATTGGAAGCTGAGCGACAAGCAAAAGGACGCCATTGCCGCGGCCCGAGGGCCAATTGATCCCCCATAGAGACCTCGTCCCTCCCTTCTGCCACGACCCTGCCCTATGAATTCCTGGTTCGCGTGTCATGAGCCAGGCCGACGACACGCCTTTCGGCAAGGAGCACCAATGGTTGGACTTCGCGCAATCGCGCTCGCAGCACTGACGAGCCTCGTGTTGCTGCCGGCTGCCTTGGCCGATCCGGCGAAGCTCACCAAAGAGCAGAAGCAGGCTCAAGCGGCTTACGACCAGGCGCTCTCCGACTTCAAAGAGATCCTGGGTAAACGGCAAGTACAGGTCGCCGCCAACAAAAAGCTGTCCGGCAGGCCGGGTCAGGACGTCTACCTTGCCCGCCTAAACGTGATGAGCACATACAAGGACCTCACCGACGCGATACCAGAGCGCATCGGCCGTCCCAACAAGTTCGGCATTCCCCCAGCCTACTTTGATGCCGACATCGAGCCGCTGATCGAGGCGTACGGCGACCTCTTCGACAGCATGGAAAAGGCGCCCGCCTTCGCGCAGGCCTCAAAGACTCCCTACAAGGACGTCATCGAGATTGGTACGGCGATCGGGCGCGCCAAAGGACTTGATCCCGCGGCGGCGCAAGTGGCAGGCCGCATCAGCTTGGGAATCTTCTTCGCGGAGACGGGTGGCGAGCAAAACATCGGCAATACGCGCTCAAAGAAATACAAAGGCAGCCTGCAGACAGGACCGCGCGAAAATCGCAACGGCCACAGGAAGTGGCACAAGATCAAGAAGCAAGTGGCGCGTCGCGATCCCGCCCTCGCAGCCCGCGACACCAAGGAGCAAGCGCGCGCCAAAAAAATCGACCAGCGCTACAATCACTGGGTCGCGGTGCGCAACGGCCTGATGAACGCGCACGCCGATCTCTTTGCGCAACTGCCCAAGATCATGAAAATGCTGCCCGATGAAATGGATCAGATGAAATTCTTCCAGTTGATCCAGCTCATCCCGACGCCGACACGCAAGGCGCTCGCCTCGGGCGACATCCAGAGCTATCGCATCACCAGCCCGCGCATCATGGGATACCTGCGCAACAACTCCATCTTCACCTTCGGCAAAAAGGACCGCGCAAAGAAGTCCGCAACCTACCGCGAAATCCTCGATGCCATGTGGCTTTACAATCGCATCTTCGCGCGCGCGCAGGCCAAGTACGTCGAGGTCAAAGGTCCGAAGGCGCCCCCGCACGCCAAACTGATACCCGGTGCGTCCGCCGCGCGATGACTGCACCAAGCGTTGTCGTCAGTCGGCAAACAGGCGCGCAAGTTTGGCGTGGTCGTTCCCGTAAACCGCCAGTCCGATCATCAACAGCAGCCGGGCCTTGCCCGCCATCAGGTCGCCAGCCAGGATGCATCCGGCCATCTGGAGCGTCTTGCCCCCACCCTCGTCCGCGTAGATCGGCTCAACCGCGCCGTAGTACACGGGGCTGGAGATCACCACGGGAATGTTGCGCGCCAATACGCTCTTGATGGCCTTGTAGACGTTAGCGTCGACGTTGCCCGCGCCGACGCCTTCGATCACCAGACCGTCCGCACCGTTCTCGGCCGCGAAGCGTACGAAGCGGCCATCGGCGCCCGCATAGGACGCAAGCAGCGGTACATCGGGCAGTCGCGCGGCCGCGCCATCGGGCAGGGCAAGGCGAACCCGGCGCACGCGGTCATTGATGCGCACAACCGTGTTGCCGAACACGTAACCGAGATAACCCTTTTCTCCCGACATGAACGTTTGCACGTTTGTCGTTTGTGTCTTGCGCACGTCACGAGCGGAATTGACGAAGTGGTTGAGCGTCACCGTGGCACCCCAGTCGCGCGCGTTAGGCGAAAGCACTTGGGTGACGGCATCGAGAATATTCGCTGGTCCGTCCGGCACGAGGCTTGAGGCGTCGTTCATGGCTCCGGTGAATACCACCGGCTTGTCCGACGTCAGGGTGACATCCAGGAAGTAGGCGGCCCCATCCATAGTATCGGTGCCGTGGGTAATGATGGCACCGGCAATATCGTCCCTAGCAAGCACGTCGTCGGTGACCTTGCTTAGGCGGGCCCAGTGCTGCGGTGTCATTTGCGAAGAGTCGATGTCCGAAAAGTTCAAGACTGCGATATTCGCGCGCGCGGCCAGACCCGGAATAGCATCGACCAACGCCCTGCCGGAAACCGCCGGCACGTCACCGCCGGCCTCCCTGCTCGACTTTTCTGCGATCGTACCTCCGGTCGTAATGATGGCGACGGTCGGCAGGCCCGCTTTGTTCGTGATCACGTTAAGCTTTGGCGCACCAGACGTATCGTCTGCTGCCAACACTCCGGAGACTGCCCCTCCCACACCCACCAAGAGCGTGCAGATGAGTCCAAGCAGCCTGACGCCGTGAACCCGCTGCCGCCGTACGCACGTTGCCGGACTGTCGATTGCGATGGTCTGCGATGTCACGGTTTACCCCGCCTGTCGTTTTTTGTTCACAACAGCACGGATATACATTCACCAGCGACATATCCAAAGCGGCTCTTGTCCGCGCGATGAACGCGCCAAGCACAAATCAGAAATCAGTCGCTCAATTGGCACGCGCCAACTGAGCCACCTGATCACGTGTCATCTGCTTGTTGGTCACAAGCGTTCGCGCGATTGCGGGGATACACGCGAACTGATCCACGACAAGATTTTCTGCCTCGGTCTTTAATCTGGCCATTTCCGCAACCATTCGCGCTGGACGACTTTCCAAATCCCAACTCGGGTTCGTCTCATGGTGGTCAACCTGGCATCGCAGCGCATCCTCAGCAGCGAAAAGCTCCCGCAGAAAATAGCGGGCATCGCGCAAATCCTTGAGATCACTATCAACCCCGACGCCGCTCGTAAGCCGCATCCGGACCGCCCGCTCCTCCGCCGCACGACCAGCAAAACAAACGATCACCTGCTTGCGGCAACGCTGCACGTAATCTGCGAGCGAATGAACCATTTCGGGACCGCGCTCGTGCCTCCCCGGCCCTTCATCTCTCACGTCGCCGCCGGGGAACAGATGCGCCTCGCTTGCCACGCCAGTCCCAGGACCCGTCCCCACAAGATCAATCGAGACCGACGAGAACGGCACACCGAGCGTCAAGCATGCCACGGCGTGCCCAGCTTCGTGCATGGCGATGATGAGTTCCCGGTCGCCGATGTTTGGGGCTATGCGCATAATCTTCCGCTATCTACAAACCCGATCGGCCAATTCCGCCTATCCGAGCCGAGTCGCATTGGTATCAGAATTTGGGGTTAAGAGGCCTCCGATCAAGAGCGCGGAGGTGAGGCCCAGCGGCGTGACGCCTAACGCGCCGCCAGGGTTGAAACAGCGTGCGCCGTATGGTCCCTTCGCCTGAGCGACCAACGCCAAACCGAATTGCAAATGCTTCGACAGGGGAACTGAACCGTTGCAGGTGAGATCGCTCTTTCTGGAAATCCTCAGACTCGTCTCGATCGTTGGCCTCATCATCATCGCTGCTCTTTCGGGGACACCCCGATCTTTTGCGGTGGAGAAGGTTCCGTTGCCTATTCCCGCATGGCTGCGGCCCCATACCGGCACGGGCGCCGGTCAAATCGCGCCGGTCGTCTTGGAGAGAGCGCGTGCGCTTTACCTGCAAAAGGTCCGCGAAGGTGTGGTCAAAAATCCCTGCTACCTCGCCATGGACGCAACGCGCCCCACTTCGCTAGGCCGTGGCAAGCTGGGACGCCGGTTCTACATCATCTGCGAAGACGATCGGACGTTTCGCGCAATGTCGTCGGGTTACGGCAGCGGCCGCAATTTGAGAGGCATCGCGAGTTTCAAAAACGGGACGCAGTGCGCAAAGCACTTCAGCAACGCGCAGGATTCGAATCTGACGACCGGGGGTGCCTATGTAACGGCCGAGGAGACCACGTCATTCAAAGGCTATTACCGCGTCTCCGGGAAGAAAGACGTGCCTTTGCTGCGTACGTTCGTGCAGTTTGATGGCGAGGGCGACACCGCAAACGCCAGGCCGCGCGAAATCGGCGGGCATCCGGCCGTAACGCTGCGGCCCATCTGTCGCAAAAAGGCTCCCCAAAGCCCGCACGCGAATAAAGATGGATACGTGCGCTTCGGGAAACTGGTGAACTACACCAGCGGCCGCAGCAACGGCTGCACCAGTTGGTCACCGTCGGATTCCCGGACGATCATCGCAATGCTGAGGGGCAACCCGACGACGCTCTACATCTATCCCGAGGCAAGTGACATCGATGCCGTCGCGCGAGCGGTGAAGGCCCGCAAGTCGCTGTCGCGCGCCGGATTGTATTGGAACTTTTCGTGCCTAAAACAGATCCGCACTCCAAAGTTTTGGCCGAAAGAGAGACTTGAGCCGATCATCGCCAGATACCAGAAGGCTCATCCACGGCCACCCCCTCAGCCACTGCCGATCTGCAGGAGGTAATGTGATTTCGCTTCGGCACGCTCTTCGGCACGTGGCTGTTTGCGCCCGTTAGTCGACCTTGTAATCGCGGTCCTTTGATGAGTGCCAAGCCGACGTGAACATACGCTGATCAATAAATGGGACGGCAAATCAGATCGGGGTAGTTCCTATCGCGGCTGGACTACTATAGCGTAGAATTCGCTCAAGCGGAGGGCAGAGCGTGCACATTGGCCGCGGTCGCAGCGAAACTACCTCAAGCTCATCACAGGTCTTGAGCAGCGCGGATTCGCTTCGAAACGCCGATGTTATTGTCTGCAATAGTGTTGGAGCCAACCAGGCCTTGCCGGTTGTCAGTGGCAGCCGGGGTCAGTATGCGCCTCCGGCACATATGGAAAATCAGAGCAACGCTCGGCCACACGGAAAGCCTAGCGTCCTGTTCCTTGGCAACTACCGGCCAGCGCTGACTTTGGCGCGCACATTTGCCGACATGGGCTACCGCGTCATCGTTACGTTGGCCCCCGAAGGCGTCGCGCAATTTTCGCGATTTGTCGACGAGTGCTGGCACAGTCCTCCGCTGAACGAGCCACTTGCTTTCTTCGAAGGCCTTCGCGACTTCCTCAACGCGCGCAGGGACATTACTGTCGTCTACCCTGTGCACGAGCTGTGCTTGAGGCATTTTCCTGCCCACGCACATCTCCTTCCGACGGACCGTCTCTACGTAAAGCCGGACGACACGACTCTCGAAACCTGCCTAGATAAGTCGAAAATGATGACTGCCGCGGCCGAGGTAGGCGTCCTTTGCGCTCGCTACATCGAGGTCAAAGACCACGCCGCACTTCTCGCCGCGGCGCGGCTAGTCGGGTTCCCTTTGATCGTAAAACCCTCGAACTCGTGCATATGGATCGACGGTAAGAAGGTCGTAGTCGCCAGGTCGCTTCGGGAACTGACCGAAGCGCTTCCCAAGTGGCCTGCCATCCATAGCGAGCTCATCGTCCAAGCTTATGTCGACGGTCCCCGCATCAATTTCTACTTCGCTGCCCAAAACGGCGTGCCGATCCGATATCTCACCGCGGAGATCCTCAAGACGGACGAAGAGGACGGAACGGGTTTAGCCGTTGAAGGCTACACCACCGAGTTCGACCCAGAGATAAGTAGCATCGGTGACCGCTTGCTTCGTCGACTGAATTATCATGGCGTCGGATTGATACAGGTCCTGCGGGACAGGAGGTCGAAGAAGTATTACTTTCTCGAGCTCAATCCACGCATCGCCGCGTGCGAGGCGGTGCCGGAGTACTGCGGGCTTGGACTCGGCGCGCTCGCCATGGAGCTGGCGCAGGGCAATGCCGCCGATAGCGACCTCAAGATCGGCACAGCAGGAGTACAGTATATCTGGGCTACTGCCATGATCGACATGACATTGAAGGCTGCGCAATCGAGACGTATCAACTTGTTCACCGCTATCCGAAGACTAGCGGCGACCATGAGAAGTTCAGCCTTGGCCGACTTGCACTTGATCTGGCACCGGCGCGATCCCCTGCCCGCGCTCACCGAAATCGCCAGAAACGTGCCAGTTCTGCGCCGGATCAGAAAGCACGTCGCCAAACGTCTCAAGCGTACAGCAAACTGAATCCTCCCCCACAAGCGGACATCAGTCCGCTTCCTAGCCTTGGTCGCACGCCAAACTGTCCATCGCCAGCTTGGGCGCGACGTTGCAAAGTTGTCACGAACAGCGTGGAAAAACGTTTTCGTTCGGGAACACGGGTCAAATTGTGGGGGCGGATCGATCAGCGATCGGATCGAATCACGGTAACAGAGGTTGATTGACCACACGAACGACAAGCGGGGAAAAACCGATGAAAGCGACTTATGAAAAGCCGACCCTGGTGAAGCGTGAAGCTCTGAGCACCATCACGGCAGGTGGTTGCGGCAACGTGAGCCACAACGTGATTTGCTAAATGTAAGCTCGGCAACACCACGCATAGCCGCCGCCGTTCTCCTCAGCCGTAGGCAGTCAGTTTAAACTGCACCTGATAAGAGTGGTGGCTAGTCCTGTTGGAAATGTGCGGGTTGGTGACGTTGACCTACTAGAGGGCTCGGTCTCTTGGCCGGGTCCTTCTCGTATGCGCCATTGTCGCATGCGCAAGAGTTATCCCCGCCCTCTCATCACATGAGACACTCCCCCCATCCCGCCCCACGGGGACGAGTTCTAGACCGTCTAAGACTTGGGAGCGGGCTGC